>NZ_VOQX01000077.1:0-20996 GCF_016643525.1 Pantoea sp. Morm
GCCAGGCTGATCGCGGCGGTGAGCAGTTCCGGCAGCGGGTAGCGCAGGCTCACCGGGTGGGGGCAGTAGCGACAGCGTCCGCCTAATAGCAGCCAGCTGAGCAGCGGCAGCATGTCGCTCGCGCGCAGCGTGGTCTGGCAGTGGGGACAGTGCGAGCGCGGCAGCAACAGGGGAATGCCGGGTTGCGGGTTCATTACCTGCTGCGGCAGGCGATAAATGACCACGTTGAGAAAGCTACCGACGCACAGCGCCAGCAGTGTACCGATCAACCAGTAGGCGATTTCCATGAGGTTTTCTCCTGCTGTCCATGCAGCGTTGGGTTTTTCTGTCGCCACGAATGGCGATCGTGCAGATCATGGCGCGGTTACCGTGGGGGCGCATTGATGCGTACCGGTGTAAGCGGGGCGATTTTTTGCCCGGTTGCACGACAGGTTGGCATAAAGGTGCCGCGTAACCTTTTTGCGCGATAAATCGCGCCGCTACGGATTTGTGCGGTTTGACGGCAGAGGTCGCCATAAATGGCGACCCTACAAAACCTGTAGGGTGCGCATTGATGCGCACCGCGATCTGTCGCCAACCCTAGCCGGTGTGCGAGAGGCACAATACGCCGGTGGAGACGGCGTGGCGAGCAGCAAAGCGGCGTTGCAGCGATTTGCAGCAGGATTTACGAGCGGGTTCCAGAGAACAGAGGAGATATAAGCAGGGATGCGTGAATTTCACGGGCTGGCAATGACCAAATCGATGCGAAGACAGGCAAAAATCCTATCGATGGGCCAGCCGAGGCTGACAACAATCTAATCAATACACCAGCGGAGACAGATCATAATCCAATCAATGTGCCAGCGAGTTTACTGGCTCTGTTTAAACTGCTGCATGGCTTCCAGCACATTGCTGGTGGCGAGCGACATCACCCATTCGCTGTTGCGAAACACGTCGTAATGGCCGGCGTTATAGCGAAACACATACAGCTCACCGCGGAAACGCAATCCTTTTGTTTTCACGCCAATGTGATGCCGGCGCAGTGCTGCCTGTGAAAGTCTGTCAGTCGCGGTTCTCATCATCATTCTCCTGTCCAGCCTCTGGCGTCACTATCCCAGGGAAGAATAAGCAGCCAACCTTAGGATAACCTTAAGAACAGTATAGTCTCTTGGTTAATGCATTGAAAAACAGCCACTTTAATTGCCGTGTGTCGACAAGCCGACCCATGATGTCTGACCCGATGCTGATTTCGGCCCCGGCGCGCAATCTTCTACCAATCTTCAACATCACGTAAAAAAGTCAGCGTGCCGCTTTGCCATTTAATGTTCAGTTAAGTTTTCCCCCGTATTTTGGTTTCTTATAGCGATAAAACAGACCTGCTTAAGTTTTGTTGCGCGCAGATGACAACAGCACATCAAACGCACTCGTTTAAGTAACGTTTAAACAAAAGGTTACAGCGTGTTTCATCAGGTTGTCATGCGCGGCAATAACGCTTGTTTTATTTTTCAGCATGTTTTCAGGCACAACAGTAAGGTTATCTTATGAGTTTCCTTCCGTTTTCGCGCCCGGCATTGGGTGAGGAAGAACTGGCCGCGGTGCAGGCGGTATTTGCATCGGGCTGGATTACCACCGGGCCGCAGAATGCCGCACTGGAGCAGGCGTTTTGCCAGCTCACCGGCAACCAGCACGCGATTGCCGTCAGCTCCGCCACGGCTGGCATGCACGTCACGTTGATGGCGCTGGGTATCCAGCCCGGCGACGAGGTGATCACCCCGTCGCTGACCTGGGTTTCCACGCTCAATATCATTACGCTGCTGGGCGCCACGCCGGTGATGATCGATGTGGATCGCGATAACCTGATGGTGAGCGCAGAACAGATCGAAGCAGCTATTACGCCGCGCACCCGCGCCATCGTGCCGGTTCACTATGCCGGTGCGCCGGCGGATATCGACGCCCTTCGCGCCGTCAGCGCGCGCCACAATATCCCACTGATTGAAGATGCGGCCCACGCGGTAGGTTGCTACTACAAAGGCCGGCACGTCGGGCAGCAGGGCACCGCAATCTTCTCGTTGCACGCCATCAAAAACATCACCTGCGCCGAAGGCGGCATCGTCGTGACCGATGATGCGCAGCTGGCTGACCGCCTGCGCAGCCTGAAATTCCACGGCCTCGGCGTCGATGCCTACGATCGCCATACCCATGGCCGCAAACCGCAGGCCGAAGTGATCATGCCCGGTTTTAAATACAACCTGCCAGACATCAACGCCGCGATTGCGCTGGTGCAGCTGCAAAAGTTGCCGGCCATCAATGCACGTCGCCAGGCTATCGCCGAGCGCTATTTGCGCGAGCTGGCAGATACGCCGTTGCTGCCGCTGGTGCAGCCGGCGTGGCCGCATCAGCATGCGTGGCATCTGTTTATCATTCGCGTGGACGAAGCGCGCTGCGGTATCAGCCGCGATGCGCTGATGGAGCAGTTGAAAATCCATGACATCGGCACCGGCCTGCATTTCCGCGCCGCGCATACGCACAAGTATTACCGTGAACGCTATCCGCAGCTCTCGCTGCCGGCCACCGAATGGAACAGTGATCGTATCTGCTCGCTGCCCCTGTTCCCCGACATGCACGATGACGATGTAACGCGTGTGATCGCTGCCTTACGCCACCTTGCGGGAGCCTGAGATGCTGGAAGAAAAACCGATTCGCAAAGTCTCCGTGGTGATCCCGGTGTACAACGAAGAACAGAGCCTGCCGGAGCTGGTGCGCCGTACCGACGCTGCCTGCCGCACGCTCGGACTTGACTATGAAATCTTACTGGTGGATGACGGCAGCGCCGACCGCTCCGCGCAGATGATCGCCGATGCGGCGGATATGCCGGGCAGTCACGTGGTCGGCGTGCTGCTGAATCGCAACTACGGACAACACTCGGCGATTATGGCCGGTTTCAGCCATGTTTCCGGTGATGTGATCATTACGCTGGATGCCGATCTGCAAAACCCGCCGGAAGAGATCCCCAATCTGGTCAAAGCCGCGCAGCAAGGCTACGACGTGGTCGGCACCGTGCGTCAGAACCGTCAGGACAGCTGGTTCCGTCGCCGCGCTTCACGCACCATCAACCACCTGATTCAGCGCGTGACCGGCAAAGCGATGGGCGATTATGGCTGCATGCTGCGCGCCTATCGCCGCCACATTGTCGATGCGATGCTCAACTGCCATGAACGCAGCACCTTTATCCCGATTCTGGCAAACACCTTCGCGCGCCGCACCATTGAACTGCCGGTTACGCATGCCGAGCGTGAATTCGGCGACTCCAAATACAGCTTCATGAAGCTGATCAACCTGATGTATGACCTGGTAACCTGCCTGACCACCACGCCGCTGCGTCTGCTGAGTATTGTCGGCAGCTTAATCGCACTGGCCGGTTTCGCCTTTTCTCTGATCCTGATTGTGCTGCGCCTGTTCCTCGGTGCCAGCTGGGCCGGTGACGGTGTGTTCATGCTGTTTGCCGTGCTGTTTATTTTTGTCGGCGCGCAGTTTGTCGGCATGGGCCTGCTGGGCGAATACATCGGTCGTATTTATAACGACGTACGCGCCCGTCCGCGCTACTTCATTCAACGTGTTATCCATCCGCAACAAGATGCCCCGTCTGTACAGGAAATTAAGCAATGAAAACTATCGTCTTCGCCTATGCCGAAATGGGCTGTGCAGGCATCACTGCGCTGCTGAACGCAGGCTATGAAATCAGTGCCATCTTCACCCATGCGGACACCTCGCCGGAGAGCCATGCGTTTCCTTCGGTAGCACGCCTCGCGGCTGAGCAGGGTATTCCGGTGTATGCGCCGGAAGATGCTAACCATCCGCTGTGGGTGGATCGCATCCGCACCATGCAGCCGGACTTTATCTTCTCGTTTTATTATCGCGCACTGCTGAGCGACACGATCCTGAACTGCGCGCGGGTCGGCGCGTTTAACCTGCACGGTTCGCTGCTGCCTAAATACCGTGGTCGTGCGCCGCTTAACTGGGTGCTGGTCAACGGCGAGACGGAGACTGGCGTAACGCTGCACCGCATGGTGAAACGTGCCGATGCCGGCGACATTGTGGCGCAGCAGCGCGTGGCGATTGACCCGCAGGATAATGCGCTGACGCTGCACCGTAAGCTGGTGGCCTGCGCCGACCAGCTGCTGGAAGGCGCGCTGCCGCCGATGAAGCGCGGTGAGATTGCCGCCACGCCGCAGAACGATGCGGAAGCGACCATGCTCGGTCGCCGCACGCCGGAGGACGGCCGCATCAACTGGGAGCTGCCGGCGGCTAAAGTGAATAACCTGGTGCGTGCAGTCACCGATCCGTGGCCTGGTGCGTTTGCGTATGCCGGCACGGTGAAATTCGTGGTGTGGAAAGGGCGGGTTCACCAGGATGCGCCCAGCGCCAAACCGGGCGCGGTGCTGTCAGTTGAGCCGTTCCTGATTGCCTGCGGCGAGGGCGCGCTCGAAGTGGTCACCGGGCAGAGCGACAACGGTGTTTACATGAACGGCAGCCAGCTGGCGCAGAGTCTGGGCATGGTGCCGGGTGCGCTGCTTTACTCGCAGCCGGTTGCTGCGGTAAAACGCCGCACGCGGGTGCTGATCCTCGGCGTAAACGGCTTTATCGGCAACCATCTCACCGAACGCCTGCTGCAGGATGATAACTTTGAGGTTTATGGCCTGGATATCGGTTCCGATGCCATCAGCCGTTTCCTGGATGAACCGCGCTTCCACTTCGTTGAAGGGGATATCAGCATCCACTCTGAATGGATTGAGTATCACATCAAGAAATGTGACGTGGTGCTGCCGCTGGTGGCGATCGCCACGCCGATCGAATATACCCGTAATCCGCTGCGCGTATTCGAGCTGGATTTCGAAGAGAACCTGAAGATTATTCGTGACTGCGTGAAGTATAAAAAGCGCATCATTTTCCCGTCGACCTCCGAAGTGTACGGTATGTGTACCGATCAGCATTTCGACGAGGATCACTCCAACCTGGTGGTCGGACCGATCAATAAACAGCGCTGGATCTATTCGGTATCAAAACAGCTGCTGGACCGGGTGATATGGGCCTATGGCGAAAAAGAGGGGCTGCGCTTTACGCTATTCCGTCCGTTTAACTGGATGGGCCCGCGTCTGGATAACCTCAACGCCGCGCGTATCGGCAGTTCTCGCGCCATCACCCAGCTGATCCTTAATCTGGTGGAAGGCTCGCCGATCAAGCTGATTGACGGCGGCGCGCAGAAGCGCTGTTTCACCGATATTCGCGACGGCATCGAAGCGCTGTTCCGCATTATCGAGAACAAGCACAACAACTGCGATGGCCAGATCGTTAACATTGGTAACCCGGAGAACGAAGCCAGTATTAAAGAGCTGGCGGAACACCTGCTGGCCAGCTTTGAGCGCCACCCGCTGCGCGATCGCTTCCCGCCGTTTGCCGGTTTCCGTGAGGTAGAGAGCAGCAGCTATTACGGCAAAGGCTATCAGGACGTGGAGCACCGCAAGCCATCGATTAAAAACGCCCGCCGCCTGCTCGACTGGACGCCAACCGTGGCGATGGATACCACCATCGACAATACGCTGGACTTCTTCCTGCGCACCGTTGAGCTACAGGAAAAGCCATGAAGCGAGTGGGTTTGCGTGTTGATGTCGATACCTGGCGCGGCACGCAACTGGGCGTACCGGCGCTGCTGCAGCAGTTCAGCCTGCATCAGCTGCAGGCCAGCTTCTTCTTCAGCGTCGGGCCGGACAACATGGGGCGCCACCTGTGGCGCCTGATGAAGCCGCGCTTTCTGTGGAAAATGCTGCGTTCGCGCGCGGCCTCGCTGTACGGCTGGGATATTTTACTGGCCGGTACCGCCTGGCCGGGCCGCGAAATAGGCAAAGGGCTGGCTTCGATTATTCGCGCCACGGCAGATCACCATGAAGTGGGGTTACACGCGTGGGATCACTTTGCCTGGCAGACCTGGGCTGGCGTCTGGTCACCACAGCAGCTGAATGCGCAGATTGCGCGCGGTAAAGCGGCGCTGGAAGCCATTTTGGGTGACAGTGTCACCTGCTCTGCAGTGGCAGGCTGGCGCGCCGACAGCCGGGTACTGGATGCCAAGCAGCCGTTTGGCTTTCGCTATAACAGCGACTGTCGCGGCAGCGGGCCGTTCATTCCGCGCCTCAACGATGGCAGCCTCGGCACGGTGCAAATTCCGGTAACCCTGCCAACGTGGGATGAAGTGGTAGGCCAGCAGGTCAGCGCGGAGGGATTTAACGACTTTATTCTCGCGCAGATGCATGCCGCCAGCGGTACGCCGGTCTATACCATTCACGCAGAGGTCGAAGGCATCGTCGGTTTGCCCGCCTTTGCCGATCTGCTGACGCGCGCGCAGCAGCAGGGCATCCGGTTTTGTCCGCTGAGCGAGCTGCTGCCGGACGATCTCAGTACGCTGCCGCAGGGCCATGTGGTGCGCGGGCACATTGCCGGCCGGGAAGGCTGGCTGGGTTGCCAGAGTTAACATTTTACAGGACCCAAGTATGGAAACACCGATGCGCAGCCGTACCTGCATAGTGCTGCTGATAGCGCTTTTTGCTCTCTATTATCTGATCCCGGTGCCATTCCGTGATCTCTGGCAGCCGGATGAAACCCGCTATGCCGAAATTAGCCGCGAGATGCTGCTGAGCGGTAACTGGGTGGTACCGCACTTTTTCGATTTGCGCTACTTCGAGAAGCCGATTGCCGGTTACTGGATCAATAATTTTGGTCAGCTGTTATTTGGGCATAATAATTTTGGCGTGCGCGCCGGTGCGATTATCTGTACCACGCTGAGTGCCCTGCTGATCTACTGGCTGGGCAAGCGGATGTTCGCCAGCCGCAAAATAGCGCTCACCGCCAGCGTGATCTTTCTTACCTCGCTGCTGGTTTATGGCATCGGCACTTACGCCGTGCTCGATCCGATTCTGCTGTTGTGGCTGGTGGCGGCGATGTGCAGCTTTTGGTTTGCTGCGCAGGCGCACAGTACCTCACAGCGGCTGACGGGCTATGTGCTGCTTGGCGCGGCCTGTGCCATGGGCTTCATGACCAAAGGCTTTCTGGCGCTGGCGGTGCCGGTGCTGGCGATTGTGCCCTGGGTGCTCTGGCAGCGACGTTTTGGCGAACTACTGCGCTGGGGCCCGCTTACTGTGCTGGTGGCGGCCGCGATCAGCGCACCCTGGGCGCTGTCCATTCAGCATCAGGAAGGCGATTTCTGGCACTACTTCTTCTGGGTCGAACATATTCAGCGCTTCGCGGAGAGCGATGCGCAGCACAAAGCCCCGTTCTGGTATTACCTGCCGGTGCTGCTGGCAGGCTGTTTGCCATGGCTCGGCCTGCTGCCAGGCGCGCTGAGCGGCGCATGGCGACAGCGTCAACAGCACGCTGCCGCGATCTATTTGCTTAGCTGGGTTGTGCTGCCGCTGCTGTTCTTTAGCATCGCCAAAGGCAAACTGCCGACCTATATCCTGCCGTGCTTTGCGCCGCTGGCGTTGTTGATGGCGCATTATGCGCACGGTAACACCGGGCGCCTGAAACAGGCGTTGGCGGTAAATGGCTGGATCAACCTGCTGTTTGGTCTGGGCGCCACGCTGCTGGTCGTGGTGGTGCTGGCACCCTGGGGGCTGGCGCACCATCCGGTGTACGCGCGCGATGAGTTGCTGCGGGTACTGTGCGCTGCGCTGGCATTTGCCGGCTGGGCGGTGATGGGCTGGTTAAGCCTGAAAACAGGCCGCTGGCAACTGGCTGCGCTTTGCCCGCTGGCCCTGGCGCTGCTGGTCGGGTTGGCTATCCCACAAAAGGTACGTGATAGCAAACAGCCGCAGAGCTTCGTGAGTGCCGTTCGGCCACAGCTGGCGCAGAGCCGCTATCTGGTGGTGAACAATTCCGGCATCGCTTCTGCGGTCGCATGGGAGTTGCGCCGCAGCGATATCACTTTCTTCGATGAAAAAGGTGAGCTGGAGTACGGACTGGGTTATCCCGATGCAAAAACGCGCTACGTCGACGGGGAAGCCTTCGCCGACTGGCTGCGCCTGCACCGTCGACAGGGTCCGGTGGCACTGGTGCTGCTGCTGAATTCTGACGAAAAGCAAGCGGATGCGCATCTGCCGGTGCCGGACGATGTGTATCAGCAGGGACGGCTGGTCTACTACGGCTACAACGCGACACCATGAATCTGCTGCTGATCCTGCTGGTAAGCCTGCTCAGTTGTGCCGCCCAGCTGTGCCAGAAACAGGCGGCCCACTGCGGCGGGCACCGCCTGTTCGGCTGGCTGGGGCTCAGCCTGCTGCTGCTGGGCACGGCGATGCTGCTGTGGCTGGTGGTGCTGCGCACCGTGCCGGTCAGCGTGGCTTACCCGATGCTGAGCCTGAATTTTGTGCTGGTGGCGGTGGCGGCGCGCGTCATCTGGCGTGAGACCTACACGCGGCGGCAGTGGCTGGGTACGCTGGCGATCGTTGCCGGGGTTGCGCTGATGGGGAGCCATCTGTGAAGGGCTGGCTGCTGGCGCTGGCCAGCGTGCTGCTGGTGTCGCTGGCGCAGCTGCTGCTGCGCACGGCGATGCTTGTGCTGCCACCGCTGGATACATGGACCGCGCTACCGTGGCAGCACGGCCTGATACCGTTAATCGGCGGACTGGCCGCCTACGGCTGCTCAATGCTGTGCTGGCTGCTGGCGCTGCGGCTGCTACCGCTCAACCGGCTCTATCCGCTGCTCAGTCTGAGCTATGTGCTGGTGTGGCTGGCCGCCATTTCTCTGCCGGCCTTGCATGAAACCTTCCGCTGGAGCAGTCTCGCTGGCGTCATATTGATTGTCTGCGGCCTGCTGTGCGTGGCGCTGCCGCGCCGTTAACCGTTAATGCTGCTGCCACCGGTGATATTCACCCTGGCGGCGGCCTGGCGCCGTTTCCGGCAGACGCAGCAGGCCGTACAATGAAATCACACCCAGCACTGCAACATACAGCGCCAGACCATACCAGTGGCCGTGGGTCACCTGCAGAATCTTCACTGCCACCAGTCCGAGTACGCCGCTGCCGATCAGCGAACCGATCTGCCAGATCACCGCGATACCGCTGCAGCGAATGTGCGTGGGAAACAGTTCGGGGAACCATGACGCCTGCGGGGCATAACACATGCTGTGACCCAGCGTCAGCGCCACGATCATTGCCAGCTGCGTGAGCCAGTAGCTGTTGTGCGCCAGCGCGAGAAAAAAGGGCACGATCGAGAGCATGATCAGCAGCGTGCCGATCAGGTAAACCGGCTTGCGACCGATGCGGTCGGAAAGGGCACCCATCAGCGGGATCGCCAGTACTTCGAGGATCACCGCGACGATCATACTGTTCATCAAAATACCGGCATCAAGCTGATTAGCCTTACCCCAGGCAAGGATGATGACGGTAAACAGGGCAAAGGCGCAGGCTTCGATCAGTTTCGCTGCCACGCCGTTGACCACCAGCCGCGGATTACCACGCAGCACCTCTTTTAACGGCCTGGATTCTGCCGCTTTGGTTTCACGAATGGCGGCGAAGACCGGCGATTCATCAATGCGCAGGCGAATAAACAGGCCGACAATCACCAGCAGCGCGCTGAGCAGAAAAGGCACGCGCCAGCCCCAGTCCATCATCTGCTCCGCGCTCAGCGCGGCATTAAGCACAGCGAACAGCGCCAGCGGCAGCAGAAACCCGACCGGAGCACCAATCTGCACCCAACTGGCAAAGAAACCACGCCGGGAAGGCTGCGCATATTCAGCTGTCATTAATACCGCGCCCGCCTGTTCACCGCCGACGCCAAACCCCTGCAGCAAGCGGATGGCAATCAGTAATACCGGGGCCCAGACGCCAATTTTTTCGTAGGTTGGCAGCAGACCAATGCAGAACGTGCCAAGGCCCACGATCAGGATGGTCGCCACCAGCGCTTTTTTGCGTCCCACTTTGTCGCCGATGTGCCCAAACACCATGCCGCCAATAGGACGTGCGAGGAAGCCAACCGCATAAGTGGCGAAGGCAGCGAGTGTGCTGACCAGCGGATCGTGACTGGGAAAGAACAGATGGCCAAAGAACAGTACCGCTGCCGTACCGTAAGCGAAAAAGTCGTAATACTCTGCCGCCGTGCCTATCGCCGAGGCGCTGGCGACGCGGCGGATCAATGATTTAGGGTGAGCTTCAGCGGTATCAGATTGAGCAACAGTTGAAGAGGCCATGACAAATCCCTAAGAGGTTAAAGAGCGACTACCATACAAGAAGGTTTGTGCAGTTGTTGCGCGATTGATCACAAAGCGTGGCGACTCCCGGCGTAAAGGGGCCGATCTGCTGCGCTTAAATAACCACCTCGCCCGATCTTCATTCACCTTTTTTCTGCTGATGTAAATCCATCAAAATAAACCGGTCAAAAGGCTTGAACTCACAATTTGAAAAGCAGGTTTCAAATATAAATTAACATGAAATAAAAATGCCGATAGCCTGGACGCGCTGCTTTGTTCTGATGCTTTTCCTAACGCATTTTTTACCAGGAGGTATTATGGAAAAAGAACTTTATCTCTCCACCAACACCGCGTCCGGCCCCAACAGCACAACAAAAACCGAACCCTTCGTAAAAATCATCGCGCTGGTGGCGACACTCGGCGGGCTGCTGTTTGGTTACGATACCGGCGTGGTATCCGGCGCGCTGCTGTTCATGCGCAGCGATTTGCATCTCACGCCGTTCACTACCGGGCTGGTGACCAGTTCACTGTTGTTCGGCGCTGCCTTTGGCGCGCTGCTGGCAGGGCACTTCGCGGATGCCCTCGGCCGCCGCAAAATCATCATCACGCTGGCCTTTATTTTTGCCCTCGGCGCGGTCGGCTCTGCCTTCGCACCTGATGTGGTGACGATGATTGCGTCACGCCTGTTTCTTGGTATTGCCGTTGGCGGGGCGGCTGCCACTGTGCCGGTTTATATCGCGGAAATTGCCCCGGCGAATAAACGCGGTCAACTGGTGACGCTGCAGGAGCTGATGATTGTTTCTGGCCAGCTGCTGGCCTATGTCTCCAATGCCACTTTCAATGAAATCTGGGGTGGCGAACATACCTGGCGCTGGATGCTGGCCATCTCCACCGTACCCGCCGTGCTGTTGTGGATCGGAATGATCTTTATGCCGGAAAGTCCACGCTGGCACGTCATGCGCGGCAACACCGCTGGCGCGCGCAGGGTGCTGGAGAAAACCCGGGCGGCGGAGGACGTAGAGTGGGAGCTGGAGGAGATCGAAGAGACCATCGAAGAGCATCGCCAGCAAGGCAAAGGTCGCCTGCGTGATCTGCGCACGCCATGGTTGCGCAAAGTGTTTTTACTGGGAATTGGCATTGCCGCCATCCAACAGCTGACCGGTGTGAACACCATCATGTACTACGCGCCAACCATGCTCACTGCCACCGGGCTGAGCAACGATGCGGCGTTGTTCGCCACCATCGCCAACGGCGTGATCTCGGTAATCATGACGCTGGTGGGGATCGTGATAATCGGTAAGGTTGGTCGTCGTCCGCTGGTGCTGATAGGGCAGATGGGCTGTACCGCCTGCCTGTTCTTTATCGCTACGGTGTGCCTGCTAATGCCGGAGTATCACGCCGGTGGTGCGGTTAATCTGCTGCGGGCCTATCTGGTACTGGCCGGAATGTTGATGTTTTTATGTTTTCAGCAGGGCGCGCTGTCACCGGTCACCTGGTTGCTGCTGTCGGAAATCTTCCCGGCGCGCATGCGCGGCATTTGCATGGGCGGTGCCGTTTTTGCCTTGTGGATTGCCAACTTCGCCATTTCCATGGCCTTCCCGCTGTTGCTGGCCGCCTTTGGCCTGGCCGGGGCGTTTCTCACCTTCGCCGTGATCGGGATCGGCGGCGCCCTGTTCGTGCTGCGTGCTATCCCGGAAACCAAAGGGCGCAGCCTGGAACAGGTCGAACACTATTTCTATGAACTGTATGACGGTAAAGACTAAATGTGAGGGCGCTCAGGCTGATGTAAATCACTCAAAGAAGCCGCAGAGCGGGCAAAAAAGATAACTTACTATCAGGGCATGTCAGTACCTTGCAGCAAACAGAACCTTACCCAGTGATTATTATCCAGGAAAGATCATGACCTACAAAATAAGCAGTGACCGATTCTGTGTTAACCGTAAAATTGCCCCTCATCTCAGCATGGCGGAATTCTTCGCGCTGGTGGAACAACTGGGATTAAATAAAGTTGAAATACGCAACGATATGAAAAGCGGCAGCGTGACCGACGGCGCAGGCGGTGAGGAAGTGCGTCGTCTGGCAGCGCAGCATCAGCTTGAGATCGAAACCATCAACGCGGTGTATCCTTTCAACCAGTTAGATGATGCAGTGCTGGAAAAAACGCGTGCGCTGTTAGCCGATGCGCGCGCCACCGGGGCGAAAGCGCTGGTGCTCTGTCCGCTCAATGATGGGACACCGGTAAGTAATGAGCAAACCGTACAGGCGCTGCAAACCCTGGCGCCGCTGTTTGCCGAATATGGTGTTGCCGGGCTGGTTGAACCGCTCGGTTTTCCGCAGAGCTCACTGCGCTCCGCCGCGCTGGCGCAGCAGCTTATCGCTCAGGCCGGCGTGCCGTTTAACATCGTGCTGGATACCTTCCATCATCACCTGTACGAAGGCGCCGAACAGGATTTCGCCGGTGGCGTAGACGTGAATCACATCGGCCTGGTGCATCTCTCTGGCGTAACGGATGCGCGCCCGACTCATCAACTCACCGACGAAGAGCGCATCATGCTGAGCGCGGATGACCTGCTGAAATCCCGCGAGCAGGTGCAGCGCCTGGAAGAGATGGGCTATCGCGGTGTTTATGCTTTCGAGCCGTTTTCGTCGGTGATGGAGAGCTGGAACGCTGAGGATATTGCGCGCGAAATCCGCAGCAGCATTGATTATCTCAACCACTAACCAATCCGGCATTTTGCTGAAGGAACCTCGCATGACACTCAATATTGGTGTAATCGGCACTGGCGCTATCGGCCGTGAACACATTCGTCGTTGCAGCCAGGTGCTGCAGCATGCGCGCGTGGTCGCGCTTAATGATATCAATCGCAACAACTGTGAGCAGGTGATTAACGAGCTCGGCTTGCAGGCGGAGATTTACGACAACGCGCACGATTTAATCGTCGCGCCGGAGGTGCAGGCCATTCTGGTTACCTCATGGGGCCCGACGCATGAAGAGTTTGTGCTGGCAGCCATCAAAGCCGGCAAAGCGGTATTCTGCGAGAAGCCACTGGCGGTGACCGCGCAGGGCTGTATGAATATCGTCGAAGCGGAAATTGCCGCGGGCAAAAAACTGGTGCAGGTGGGTTTTATGCGACCCTACGACAGCGGCTATCGCGCGCTGAAAGCGGTTATCGACGGCGGCACCCTGGGTGAGCCGCTGATGCTACACTGCGCGCACCGCAATCCGGCGGTCGGCGATGCTTATACCACCGATATGGCGATCACCGATACGTTGATCCATGAACTCGACGTGCTGCGCTGGCTGCTGAACGATGATTACGTCAGCGCGCAGGTGATTTACCCCCGCAAGACCCGCCACGCGTCATCGCACCTGAAAGATCCGCAGATTGTGCTGCTGGAAACCGCGAAGGGTATCCGCATTGATGTCGAGATCTTTGTGAACTGTGCCTATGGTTACGACATTCAGTGTGAGGTGGTTGGCGAGAGCGGCATTGCCCGCCTGCCTGAACCAATGTCGGTGCAAACCCGCCACGCGGCGCAGCTCTCCACTGGCATTCTGACCGACTGGAAAAAACGTTTCATCGCTGCCTATGACGTTGAGCTGCAGGATTTCATTAACAACGTGCTGTCGGGCAATATGACTGGCCCGTCGGCGTGGGACGGCTATGCCGCCGCCGTGGCGGCCGATGCCTGTGTCGCGGCACAGAACAACGGTGACATTGTCCCGATTACCATGCCGCCACGTCCGGCTTTTTATTGTTAATCCCACCACATCGCGGCTGGCGCACCCTAACCGGTGCGCCTTTATGTGACATTGTCACCTGTTGACAGCCATCTTCCCCTCAGTCACCGCCGCGCCTCACATTTGTTAGCGATCCCGTGTATCATCGCCGCCTTTATGTTGTGCAAGGAAAAGTGTGATGACGGAGAGCGTAATGGCGCGCCGCCAGCCCTCGGTATGGTGGGGCGCCATGATCATCTGTGGGACGGTAGTGGGCGCCGGTATGTTTACGTTGCCGATCGTGATGGCCGGGGCGTGGTTTGGCTGGGCGCTGCTGCTGCTGGGCATCAGCTGGGGCGCAATGCTGCTCTCCGGGCTGCTGTTTATGCGTGTCAGCCTGCATTATCCGCCAGGCGCGGGCTACGATACGCTGACGCGCGATTTGCTTGGGCGCGGCTGGGCCAGCATCAATGGCCTTAGCATCCTGTTTGTGCTGGGCATTCTCACCTACGCTTATATTTCAGCCAGCGGTCCGGTTTACCAGCACTCGCTGAATCAGCTTGGCGTGCCGCTCTCAACCGCCGGGGCCAAAGTCGCGCTGACGTTGTGTGTCGCCGCCGTGGTGTGGCTCGGCACCACCGGCGTCAGTCGTTTGATGACGTTCTGCGTGCTGGCAAAAATCCTGCTATTGATTTTGCTGTTCGGCGGACTGTTAACCCAGGTTGACGTGCCCTCGCTGTTCGCCGCCGCCGCGCCGGGAGACAGCTACTGGCCTTACGCACTGGGCGTGCTGCCGTTCTGTCTGGCCTCTTTTGGCTATCACGGTAACATCACCGGGCTGGTGAGTTATTATCAGCGCCGCGAGTCGCCGGTGACACGCGCGCTGGTGCTGGGCACGCTGATGTCGCTGGCGCTGTACCTGTTCTGGATTGTCTGCACCATGGGGAATTTGCCGCGCGCCGCGTTTCCTGACATCGTGCAGCAGGGTGGAGATATTGCCGCGCTGATGGCCGCGCTGCGCGATCATCTGCACGTGCGCGCGTTGTCGCTGATGATGTCGGTGTTCTCACATTTTGCGGTGATTGCCTCGTTTCTAGGCGTGACGGCAGGTCTGTTTGATTTCATCGCCGACCGCCTCGGCTGGGGGCATTCCCCGCGCGCGCGGCTGCAAACCGCCTGCCTGACATTTTTGCCGCCGCTGCTCGCTTCGCTATGGTGGCCGCATGGCTTCGTAGCCGCCATCGGTTTTGCCGGTCTGTTTGCCACGCTGTGGGCGGTGATTATTCCTGCGCTGCTGGCGCGGCGTGCGCAACAGCGTTTCGCCGATCGGCCGCGTACGCCACTGGCGATTGGTCTGGTGCTGCTTTTCGGCGCGCTGAATGTGCTGGCATGGACGCTGAGCTGGCTGGGTGTGTTACCGCAATTTGCTGCGGCCTGAGTGGCGTGAGCCATGGGGTTCAGAGGTGAGGCTGCACTATTCGTATCGTAGCGGCGCGATTTATCGCGCGAATCCATTCGCCGCACCGTTGTAAATTGCGCAATGAATTGCGCCGCTACCCGGCGCTGGGGCTACGAATGGGTTGAATAATTCACTCTGCTCAAGTCAGCGATAAGACCCGGTCCGTTGGGCTGCCAGTTGAGCTGCTGCCGCGTCCAGGCACCGCTGGCACGCAGATCCAGCCTGGCGAAAGCGGCGAACCAGCCGAAATGCTCCGCGGCCTGGTCAGGTTTCAGCGAAACGGCAGGAATCCCCAGGCCTGCTGCCACGGTTTCAGCAATCAGCCGTGAGGCAATGCTTTCCTCTGCTACCGCATGATACCGTTTGCCGCGTTCGCCTTGCTCAAGCACTTTTACGTACAGCCCGGCGACGTCATCAACGTGTGCCGCGCACCAGGCGTTTTCACCTCCGCCGATATAAGCTGCCGCGCCTTTCTCCCTGGCAAGAGCGATGTAATAGCTGATTAATCCCTGACGTTCGGTGTTGTGAACCTGAGGTAAACGCACCACACGTAGATCGATTCCCGATTCAAGGAGCTTAGTACCTTCCAGCTCCGAGGCGACGCGTGGGTTAGGGTGTGCCGGGTTGAAATTCTGCTCAAAAGCGGGCTGGCCGCTGCCGTCATCACCCATTCCGGTACCAGAAGTGATGAGCAGCGGACGCTGACTGCCCTGCAATACAGAGCCAATCGCGCGAATAACGCGGCGGTCTTTTTCGCAATTTTCGACAAAACGGCTGAAATCATGATCGAAAGCGGTGTGGATCACCGCATCACATTGGTCAATGCCGGCAATCCACGCCTGGGGATCTTCCAGCGTACCGCGCTGGGCTGTGGCGCCCTTATCGTTTAACTGCTGAGCTGCTTCTTCTGAACGTACAAGACCGGTCACCTGATGGCCGCGAGCCAGCAGGGCCGATACAACGCGTGAGCCGATAAAGCCCGTCGCACCCGTTATAAAAATACGCATAGCCTGTCTCCTGAGTGATTTAGTGCGACAGCGTAAGCGCGGATCTTTTACTATTAAAGTAGTGAAGTTATCAGGGTATAAACATTAACAGGGTGATTTATGACGCTGCTTTCTGAAAATCCGCTGGGTGAGTTTTTAAGGGCACGCCGTCTGGCAATTGACCCGGCTTCGTTTGGTTTTTTGCCCGGCCGCCGCCGTACGCCGGGCCTGCGCCGCGAAGAGGTTGCCCAGCTCGCGAATATCAGCCCGACCTGGTACACCTGGCTTGAGCAGGGCCGCGGGGGAGCGCCCTCGCGTGAGGTACTGAACCGCATTGCTGCCGGACTGCGGCTTACGTCTCCCGAGCGCGATCATCTGTTCATCCTCGCATTTGGGCATCCGCCAGAAAACCGGGTAAGTCGGTCCGACAGCATAACCCCACGGCTGCAACGCGTACTGGAAAGCCTGACGATTCCGGCGATTATTAAAACAGCCACCTGGGATGTGGTGGCATGGAATCATCCGGCGACGGTTGTGCTGAAGGATTACGGGCAACTTCCGCCCGCGCGGCGCAATATTCTGCGCCTGCTGTTTACCGATCAGGAAGCGCGGGGGATGCAAGACGACTGGGAGGGCGTTGCCCGTCTCATCGTCAACGCCTTTCGGGCGGATGCCGCGCGCCTGGGGGCTTCAGAGGAAATTGATCGACTGGTTGAGGAGCTATCCGCTCAAAGCGCTGACTTCGCCCGCCTGTGGCGTAACAACGATGTGGCCGGGCATGGCGAAGGGTTTAAGGTGCTGCATCATCCGCAAATGGGGACGATTGCCCTGGAGTTCTCGACCTTTTCTGTTGAAGGCAGGCCGGATTTAACGATGATGCTCTTTAATCCGGCAACCGATGAAAGCAGAGCGAAAACAGAGCGCTGGATTTCACAGAACCCAGCTCAGCGCGTAGTCTGAGTCAGACAGTTTTTAATGCGTCAGCCAGCACGCTATAGCAATCACACCAGCCGAAAAAACAGGCTTACCCTGTAATGGGCAGGAGAAACGGAATAGAAATTCTCCTGCCTGATTCAATCGCTTAACGAGGCAACGGTTCAACAAAACGTACTGGTATAAATATACCGTCCGCAGCGCCTTTTTTGCTTAGTTGCCGCGATAGGTGGAGTAGCCGTACTGGCTGAGCAGCAGTGGAATATGGTAGTGCTGCTCGGCATTATCCAGGTTGAACATCACCGGGATTTCCGGGAAAAAGGTCGGCTGGGCGTTTTTTTTGTAATAGTCACCGGTTTTAAAAATTACGCGGTAGATACCGGTCTGCGCCTTCTTGCCCGCCGGGTAAAGCGCCGGAATACGCCCCTGTTCGTTGGTGGTGCCCTGCGCCAGTTTCACCCACTCGTCACCTTGTTTCTTATCCAGCTCGACCTCAATACCTGCGGTCGGTACGCCGGTTTGCAGATTCAGCACATGCACGCTCAGGGGATTTTTCATCTCAGCGGCCAGGCCGCTCACGCTGAAAGCGCAGAGCGCGCCGCCCAGTAAATAATGCTGCAATTTCATCTCATTTTCCTTTTGGTTAATTGGCCGGGAAAGCATAAGACGAAAATAGTGCGGTCGCGCACAATGGGCTGAAATCTGTGAAATTTCCCAGAACAGAACCGGCAACCGGGCGGCTGCCGGTTAGGGAAATCACTGGTTGCTGTTCAGGGTGCCTTTCAGGCCGTGCGGTTCGGAACGCAGGTACTGAGGCGGCGCTTTGGCCTGCGCGCCCAGTTCGGCGGCGGCGTGCCATGGCCAGCGTGGGTCATACAGCACCGCGCGTGCCAGCGCAATCAAATCGGCATCCTGCTCCTGCAGCGCCTGCTCGGCCTGTTTCGGTTCGGTAATCAGCCCCACGCCAATCACCGGAATCGAGACCTGCTGGCGAATCTCGCGGGCGAACGGCAACTGATAACCAGGGCCCACGCTGATTTGCTGCTGCGGTGCCAGGCCCCCGCTGGAGACGTGAATGTAGGCGCAGCCTGCGGCTTCGAGCTGCTGGCTGAAAACAATCGATTGCTGATTATCCCAGCCGCCCTCGATCCAGTCGGTGGCAGAAAGCCGCACGCCAACCGGGATTTCCGCCGGCAGCGCAGCGCGCAGCGCCTTGAACACCTCAAGCGGGAAACGCAGACGGTTCTCTAATGAGCCGCCATATTCATCGTCACGCTGGTTGCTGAGCGGCGACAGAAACTGGTGCAGCAAATAGCCGTGCGCAGCATGCAGTTCCACCAGCTGAATGCCGATGCGTACCGCGCGCAGGGCGCTATCGACAAAGGCCTGTTTCAGCTGCGCCAGATCCTGTTTGCTGAGTGCGGCCGGCGGACGCTCATCCTGTGCAAACGGCTGCGCAGACGGCGCGACGGTCTGCCAGCCGCCGTGTTCCTCAGAGAGCTGCGCACCGCCTTGCCATGGCGCAGCACAAGACGCTTTGCGCCCGGCGTGACCCAACTGAATGCCAATCGGCAGGGTAGCGTAGCGCCGCACGTCCTGCAGCACGCTGGCCAGCGCGGCTTCTGTCGCGTCGTCCCATAACCCCAGGTCGCCCGGCGTGATACGGCCAATAGCTTCCACCGCCGTTGCCTCGATAATCAGCAGTCCCGCGCCGGAGAGCGCCAGCTGGCCGAGATGAATGCGGTGCCAGGCCGTTGCCTGACCTTCTTCCGCTGAGTATTGGCACATCGGTGCAATCACAATGCGATTTTCCAGCGACAACTCGCCAAGCTGCGTCGCGCTAAACAGTAAACTCATGCATACCTCATATCCGCACGTTAATGACTCACTACAGCATAGGAGCTGCAGCCGGATTTGCAGCAATGCCAGATGTAAGCGGCAATGACACCCATTAATTACAACATACTATTAGTGATTAATGTAATGGTGCCGGGTTCGGCTAACGTGCCGTTAAGGCTAACTAGCGCCATTTATTCAAACCAGGGGCTGAGGTTTAACAAAACGCAAGCTAACGCTAATGAATTCTGGACGGGCGTAAACCTGGCGGTCCAAAATAACTTCTCATGTTAAGAGGGATCTGATTAAGTATTATCGAATCATCGGCTAATCAAAGGAACTGTGAAATGGATGAAGCACTACTCGCAATGATGCGTTCAAATGGGCGCAACAGGGCCTGGGCAGAATCGATGGTCAATCTTGAAGCCCGTAAGCTGATTGAAACGGCTAACCGTGAAGCCGGGTTTCACATCAGGGATGGACTTACACGACTCCAGTTTGTGCAGGAAATAAGGGATGTGATTGAAGAGCAGTTCTCGATCGCCCGGCGCGCAAAGTCTGATGAAGAGTGCATGGTCTGCGTAAAAAACCTCAGGGCAGAGACCGAAAATCTTGCAGAGCAGGGGCAAATGCTGCGCAGGAATACTGCGAAACTTTACGCCAAAGTGGAGTTCGTCCGGGAAAATAACAAAATTGTCGGTTATGTGATTTCTGCTGTGAATGTAGTGCTTTCGGGCGCAGAAATAGCTTTAGGAACAACGCTACTGGCTAGCGCTAATCCATTGGGTGTGCTGGCTGGCGCAATACTCGTTGTGGATGGATTCAATGGCCTTAGTAAAGAATTTAGCCATCAGGTCCTTCATGATTCTTCATCTGAAGGGTTCGCTGCCAATGCTGCTATGTCTACGGCTGAATTTATGGGTTTTAGTTCTAAAAGTGGATTAGGCGTATATAAATCAATCTCACTTATTGCTAACGCTTACAGCATCTTAGGCTTAATAAGAAAGCCTGGAGCATGGAGACTATTTCGCTATATGCCCATCGATTATTACAGGAAAGTCAGCACGTTAAGTCGGCCAAAACTAACCATGAAAATAGTTGGATACGGCGTGAAGGCCAAAGTTATTTTTGATCTGATGACAATTACAGATCGCCCTTAATCCCGGAAGCATGTTTTTTATACCGCCAGGCTTTAAAAGCGAGTTTGGCGGGCGTCAAATACCAGATAAAAGGTAACCCTACAATTAAAGAAAAAGCCAGAGAGAGTGTGTTATTTTTTGTAGATAAAACAGATGTAAAAATCAGGATTAAAAAAGCAATAATAGTTATCCACTTAGCTACATTAAATCGTTTTGCTAAATCCTGAACCACTTCATCAAGAGTTCCCCCGAAATTTTCCACATTGCTTTTGATTTTCTGGATATCTTTATGACTGAAGCCGGACTCCAGCAGTGATTCTTCGCTAATTTTCATGGATTTCATCCTTAAAATTCACCATAACATCACCGGTAAGTTTACCCGAAAACAGGCGATAAATCGCCATCTGCGAATCATGTTTCGATGTTGGTTATTTTATATTTAAAACAGCAGCTTACGTCATTAGTCTGACTTGCTGGTTGTTTGTAATCGAGTTACCAGAGAAGCAGCACAAAACCGGCAGCGATGACCGGCGGCAGCAACACGTACGGCAGTATGGACAATTCTTCACTGAACGCATAGCCAGCTTTGTTGATACCTGTCCACATGTTGATGAATGCGATTATCACCCAGACGGCGATGAAACTTTTCGTGGTTAACTCACTGGGAAAGGGCCCTAAATGCCAGAGCCATCCAAATGCCAGGAAGATGC
>NZ_VOQX01000078.1:0-20537 GCF_016643525.1 Pantoea sp. Morm
CATCAGCGACATCATCACAAGCGTCAGCAGCACGCCCCACACAACCAGCCCCTGATTACGTTTACTCATCTCTCACGCTCCTTTCAGACACCAGGCCAGCTCCCGCTGGCGCCGGTTATCCAGTCCGATATTAAATACGCCCTTCACGTACACCCAGCGCGGCAGCTGATAACACGCCTCGCGCCATTTCCCTTTTTTCAGCAACGTCACCATGGTTGAGCCGCAGGCGTTGCCGGTGCCAACGTTGAACGCCAGCGACACCAGCGCGTCGTAAACCTGCTGCGGCATGGAAACCGCCACGCAGCGCGCCAGTGCCGCCTCGACGCGTAACACGTTGGTGATGAAGTTCCCCGCCGCCTGCCGCTCGGTGATTGTCTTTCCGGGAATGACGCCCACCGTGTTGCCGATGCCGTCTGTCCACCTGCCCGCATCGCACAGGTACGGCTTTAGCCGGCACCCCTCGTAATCTGCGATAAGCTTCAGTCCCTCCGGCGAGGTGTGCAGCGTCTGAAAGCCCGGCAGCATCGCGGCGATGGCCAGCACCGCGCCGACGCTGCAGCGCTTAACGGTTTGCAGATTCATAGTCCTCCCGCGTGATGCGCCCGCTTGCCAGCAGCTGATAGGTTTTGTGCTTGTAGTACCAGCTGATCAGCGCCATCAGCAGGCCGATCAGAACGCCAGCCACCGTTGACGCGTCTTTCAGGTTCATGCCACCCAGCCACGCCATCACCACCGCGATGCACCAGGTGATAAAAGTGCAGATTCTCTCCCACATAGTTCAGTCCCAAAGCTGGACGGCCTGCACGGTTGCCGCCGTTGTCACGTCCGGCATTTCCACCTCCAGCCCGTGCGGCAGGATTGGGCCGTGCTCCGCCAGCCCCGGATTCGCCTGTAAGACCTGCTCGGTTATGCCCTGCATGCGCCCGTAGTGGCGCCAGCAGAGCGCGTCCACTGTGTCGTACTGCTGCGCACGCACTTTCATCAGATAAGCTCGACGGTGCAGTGCGGCAGGTTCTGCACGCGGCTGACCGCCCAGCGCGCGTCCCGCCACAGATCGCCGGTGGCGTCCGCCAGTTCATCACCGCGCTTCATGGCGGCGGCGGTGGCGTCGAAATCCTGGTAGCGCTCGTTGAGCACCGCGCGGGTCCAGCACCACACCGCATTCTGGTAGTGATGCAGGCGGGCACTCTCGCCGGCCAGCTTCTCACCCGGCACATCGGCCAGGCTGTTAAAGCCGCGCAGCTCCTGCTGTTCGCGCCACGGGTAAAGCTCCGCGTTCACTTCGGCCATTGCGGTCAGCACCACCTGCCGCAGGCGCTCCGGTGTCACGGTGCCGTCAACGCGCATTGCGGTTCGGAACTTCGCCAGATCGATGTCCGGCCAGAATGAGTTATTGGGGATTGTTTCCGGCGTTCCCGCCGCCTTCTGCGGCGCTACAAATTCCATCAATTGCTACTCCTGAAAAGGTTGGGCGGTGGACGGGGTTTTGATAAGGCTAAGCCAGTCGCCACCCCGTGCCGCCCCGCGCGTGGGCACGTCCGGTTATCAGCTGGCGTTGCGGATTTTCCGCGTCAGCTGCTCAATGTCTTTTTTCACGCCGCACTTCTCGTCAAGCTGCAGCGCGCGGGTCAGGTGGTTCAGGGCCGAGGCCGGGCTGCTGTCGGCGAGCATCCAGCCGATGGACTTGTGCAGGCGGGCGCGTGACTGGTCCGGCATATCCAGTTCGCCGATCACGTCCAGCGTCTGCAGCAGCAGTGCTACGTCGAAATCCGTTTTTGCCAGCAGGGCATTTTTTGCCGCGTCGGCCATCTCCTCGGCCAGCACCGTCTGCGTGTTGCGGTTGCCGATCGGCATTCCCCAGCCGCGGCTGACTGCATGGCGGGCAATTTCCAGTGCGCCGGCATAATCCCCGGCGTCAATGCGCCAGAGCATGACGAACATCACCACGTCGTCCTGCTGCTCAGCTTCTGCGGCCAGCACGCCATTCACCCAGGCGGCGTACTTCGGCAGAACCTCGATTTTAATTTCGGCTTTTTTAACGGTGGACTGGATGCCCTTCAGGCGGCGGCGGTCTTCGCCGAGCTGCATCAGCATCAGCTCGTAGCCGCTGGCGTGGCGAACACTGCCGCCCTGTCGGGCGGCCTGTTCAGCCTGAACGCGCTGGCGGTGCTGCCGGGCGGGACTCAGGCTCATCTGTTACGCTCCCGCGCCAGCGTCTGCTGACTGTGTCGTTTCAGGCACAGGAACGACGATTTCGATGTTTTCAACCAGCGCGGCGCAGCGGTAATCCTCGATCACGTACGCTTCGTTAACTGATTCAAAGTTCTCGATGCGGTCGCGTTTCGGGTTATCGATAACCGAGCGGCGGCGGGTTTCCTCCTGCCAGTAAATGGACAGGTTGTCCAGGCGGGTGATCAGCACCGCTTTTGCCGGGAAGAACGGCGCGCGCACCGCCTGCAGGCCGCCCATGCGTTTCTGGCTGATGATCAGATCGGCGGCGAGCTTGTTGGTGTTGTCCTGCTCGTTGTTTACCAGCGGGAAATATTTATCGGACAGCAGCTCGCGTCCGCAGATCACCACCAGACCGTCGTCGTCCTGGAAAATCGGATCGATCAGTTCGTTTACAGCGTCCATCACCAGCGCGTCGAGATTGAGATACACGCCACCCTTGCCGACCTTCACCGGCGCGGCGGTTGTTTCGCCGTCCTTTGTGATGCTGCCCATCACGTTATCCGCAGCGTCTTCGCGCAGCTTCTGCAGCCAGCCTTTGTTAACGTCCTGCAGCATGGGGTTTTCGGTGCGGTTGGAGGTTTTAGCGCGCTTAACGCCGTTAAAGCCGATGGTGATTCGGTCCAGCGCCTGCCGCTTCACGATGGCGTTGCGGATACGGGTCTGGAAGTCCTGAAACTTCGCCCACATGTCCAGCTTCGCGTAGTTCAGCGCGGTATCAAAGTTGGTCTGCTCGCACTTATATTCCGTGCCGGTCATTTCCGTTGGATCGACCGGCTCGCGGTCTTTTGTGCTGGTATCAGTGGTGCCGGCAATGGAGCCTCCAACGCCCAGACCCAGCAGCTGGCCGGACTGTTCAGTGACTGGCACCACGTTAATCAGCGTCAGGAAGGCGGCTGACTGCTGAATGGTATCTTCCAGCGTCTGCGCTACAGACGGCTCGACATTGAATTTGCTCGACAGCTCCTCGACCGGCACACCGTTGAGTTTTGCCAGCTGCGTCAGGTAAGCGTTAAACGCAAAGCGGGTATTCTTTTTCATGGGGTTTGCTGCTCCTTTAGCAGTTGGTCAGGTGTTCGGCTGGCGCAGTGCCACCCGGCGTGCGTGGGCGAAAATCTTTGCGCCCGTCTTCGCTTTCCAGCTGCTGCTTCAGTTCGCTGAACGCGTCGCGCTGTGCTTTCAAATCTTCCAGCTGTTCGTTCAGGCTGATTTCCAGCTGGCTCAGACGTTCCGCCTGCTCGCCCAGCGTCTTATCGGTGCGGACGCCATACGCCTGCTGTTCGCTGGCGATCAGTTCCACAGCCTGATGCACGTCGTTAAAGCGCGCGCTGTCGGTCTGCTGCGGCTTGCTGAACATGGCTTTGACGCGGGCAAACAGTGCGGGCTTTTCGTCCGGCGCGTCTTCCAGCTCGATCGCGGTTTCGGTCGCGGCGGTAAAAAGGTTGTCAGGGTGCTGCTTGCGGTTTGCGAGCGGGTTGTGCTCCGCCTTTGCGCTGAACTGCAGCATTTCGGTGCCGAGGCTTGCCGGGTCGTCAGTGGCGGCCAGGCCGACCAGATACGCCTTGCCGGTGTCGGCAAACTTGGTGCTGACCTCCATAGAGGTGAAAAGCTTCTGCCCTTTTTTCACCAGTTCAACCAAAGAGTCCGTCGGCATGATGTCGGCATAGAGCGCCATCTTCCCGGCCAGCTGCCCGGCGCTGATTTCTTCTGCGACCAGCGCGGACACCGTGCCGTAGCGGTTAAAGGTGTTGTCCGGCGAATACGCCTTGATGTGCTCCAGATTGATACTCGCGGTGTATACCGCCGGATCGTAACTGGCGGCCATCTGTACCAGCCATTCACGGGAAATTTCGCGCCCGTCCGTGGTGGCACCTTCCACCCCGATACGAAAACGCTTTGCAGTCACTGTCATGAGCCAGGCTCCGTTGGTTTTAAACGTCTGAGAGCCTTATGTTTGCGGCGGGAGGGGTATCGAAACAACGCGGGGACGTTGTGCGGCTCACCACACAATGAGGGGCAGCGGAAAAGGCACCGGCGGGCCCGTATTTTGGGGCCATGACAACGACACTCGCCCCCGAAGACCTCGATCCCCGCAGGCAGGCTATGCTCCTGTACTTTCAGGGATACCGTATCGCCCGCATTGCTGAAATGCTGGGAGAGAAACCCGCAACCGTTCACAGCTGGAAAAAGCGCGATAAGTGGGGCGACTACGGCCCGCTCGATCAGATGCAACTGACCACCGCCGCACGCTACTGCCAGCTGGTCATGAAGGAGACGAAAGAAGGGAAAGACTACAAGGAGATTGACCTGCTGGCGCGCCAGTCCGAGCGCCACGCCCGTATCGGCAAGTTTAACAACGGCGGGAATGAAGCGGACCTGAACCCGAAAGTGGCGAACCGCAACAGCGGGCCACGAAAGCCGCCGGAAAAGAACCTGTTCAGCGACGAGCAGATCGAGAAGCTGCAGGAGATTTTTCACAGCTCAATGTTCGGCTACCAGCGCCAGTGGTGGGACGCCGGCAACAAGCACCGCATCCGCAACGTGCTGAAGTCGCGCCAGATCGGCGCCACCTTCTACTTTGCCCGCGAGGCGCTGATCGATGCGCTGACCACCGGGCGCAACCAGATTTTCCTGTCAGCCAGTAAGGCGCAGGCGCACGTATTCAAACAGTACATCATCGAGTTCGCTAAAGAGGTGGACGTAGAGCTGAAGGGGGACCCGATGACGCTCGCCAACGGCGCGGGCCTGTACTTCCTCGGCACCAACGCACGCACCGCGCAGAGCTACCACGGCAACCTGTATCTGGACGAATATTTCTGGATCCCGAAATTTCAGGAGCTGCGCAAGGTGGCGTCCGGCATGGCGCTGCACAAGAAGTGGCGCCAGACCTACTTTTCCACGCCGTCCAGCCTTACGCACAGCGCCTATCCGTTCTGGTCCGGCGCGCTATTTAACCGGGGCCGTGCCAAAGCCGATCGCGTGGACATCGACCTGACCCACGCGAGCCTGTCGCCGGGCCGCTTCTGCGACGACGGCCAATTCCGCCAGATCGTCACGGTAGAGGACGCCGTGCGCGGCGGCTGTAACCTGTTCGACCTCGACCAGCTGCGGCTGGAGTACAGCCCGCCGGAATACCAGAACCTGCTGATGTGCGAATTCGTGGACGACCTGGCGTCCGTATTCCCGCTGCAGCTGCTGCAAAAGTGCATGGTGGACAGCTGGGAGGTGTGGTCCGACTTTGAGGCGCTGGCGCTGCGTCCGTTTGGCTGGCGCGAGGTGTGGATCGGGTACGACCCAGCAAAGGGCACGCAGAACGGCGACAGCGCCGGCTGCGTGGTAATCGCGCCGCCAGCCGTGTCCGGCGGCAAGTTCCGCATTCTGGAGCGCCACCAGTGGCGCGGAATGGACTTCCGCGCGCAGGCGGAGTCCATCAAAAAACTGACGCAGCAGTATAACGTCACCTATATCGGCATCGACTCCACCGGCGTTGGTCTCGGCGTGTACGAGAACGTGAAGATGTTTTTCCCCGCAGTAAAAGAGTTCGTTTACAACCCGAACGTGAAAAACGCCCTTGTACTGAAAGCGTTCGACATCATCAGCAGCGGCCGGCTGGAGTTTGACGCCGGCCACCTCGACATCGCGCAGTCATTCATGGCAATCCGCCGCGCCACCACGGCCAGCGGCAACCGCCCCACTTACGAAGCCAGCCGCAGCGAAGAAGCCAGCCACGCGGATTTAGCCTGGGCAACCATGCACGCGCTGGCGAACGAACCGCTGCAGGGCGAATCCGCCAACAGCCGCAACATCATGGAGATTTTTTAAATGAGTAAACGCAGGAACCGCACGCGCACCCAGCCCGTGCAGCAAAATAATATGGCAGGCGGCACCACGGCGGAAGCGTTCACCTTTGGCGATCCGGTACCGGTTCTGGACCGCCGCGAGCTGCTGGATTACGTGGAATGTGTGATAACCGATCGCTGGTATGAACCGCCGGTGAGCTTTGACGGGCTGGCGCGCACGTTCCGCGCCGCTGTACATCACAGCTCGCCGATCAATGTGAAGCGCAACATTCTGACCAGCACCTTCATCCCTCATCCGCTACTGAGTCAGCAGGCATTCAGCCGCTTCATTCAGGACTATCTGGTGTTCGGTAATGCCTACCTGGAGAAGCGCACTAACCGTCTCGGCGGCGTGCTGACGCTTGAGCCGGCGCTGGCAAAATTTACCCGTCGCGGCACCGACCTGGACACATACTGGTTCGCGCAGTACGGCCTGAACACGCAGCCGTACCAGTTCGCAACCGGCAGCGTCTTTCACCTGATGGAGCCGGACCTGAATCAGGAAATCTACGGACTGCCGGAATACCTGTCCGCCATTCCGTCCACGCTGCTGAACGAGTCGGCGACGCTGTTTCGCCGCAAGTATTACCTCAACGGCAGTCACGCCGGGTTTATCATGTACATGACCGACGCGGCGCAAAATCAGGAGGATGTGGACAATATCCGCAAAGCGATGAAAAGCGCGAAGGGGCCGGGCAACTTCCGCAACCTGTTCATGTACTCGCCGAACGGAAAGAAAGACGGGATCCAGATCATCCCGTTGTCAGAGGTGGCGGCCAAAGATGAGTTCCTGAACATCAAGAACGTCAGTCGCGATGACATGATGGCCGCGCACCGCGTACCTCCGCAGATGATGGGGATTATGCCGAATAATGTAGGAGGTTTTGGTGATATTGAGAAAGCAAGTAAGGTTTTTGTCAGAAATGAACTTTTACCTCTTCAAAAAAGATTCTTAGAGATTAACGAATGGATTGGTGAAGAAGCAGTAAAGTTTTCAGACTATACATTATCTTAAAAAAAAGCTGGCAATATGCCAGCTAACAAAAAGAATCACTTCAAAAAGTGGCAGTCTGTGCTTATATCTAAAAAATCGATCATAAGATCATTTGTGAAGTGTTTTCTCAAACCAATTTTAAATGTTGGAGAGCTTGAATAAAACACATCAAAATGATAAAGGGGGTGTTTATCTCCGTCTTCCCTGACTGCGTCTACATCGTACCTGATGTATCCATCTTCATATGTCAATAACATTTTAAAGAAAGACCAAAAACCAGGAACGGTATTTTGTTCGTCCATTTCTAAAAAAGGCTCAATAAAAGCCCAAGACGAAGCATTTTGAAACTTAGGGTCATTAATAATTGAAATAACTTTAGAGGTTATATAACTATCTATATCATCAATATCGATACTACTAAAGAAAAACTGCCCTTCTCTGTTCTCGACAAAGAAAGGGAATGACATTGAATAATACTTATCATCCTTGAAAAAAAACAAACGACTCATTTTTCCTATGTGCAACTTAATTTTACCCACAACTTCTTCAGGTGAAGGCTCCACATATATCGAAATTGTCTTTAAAACCCTCATAAGAATTTCAACGACATCGACTTTACTTCTAATAGCTTTAAAGGCCCAGTCACACTGGGCTTGATCAAGATTAAAATAAAATTCCTTTTTCACTTTGTCTCCTGAAGCATTTCATCATAGTTGAACAATATTACCTTTGTAATCCTGTCAGAATCGAAAGAGTCAGGAATAATACTCTTTATGATTTCATAGAGCTGAGGTCTAAAGATAGCCTCCACGTTTAGCTCATCGAATATTCGCGCAACAAAATCATAATGAGAAATATTCTTCTCATCATATTTTATTGTGGTTCTAATTTTAGCTATTACATCTTTAGGCGGTATAACTATATCCATATATCCATGTTCATTTATTATTTCTAGTCCATTACCTATTGATTCTTGGAGTTCATCATTATCTTCTCCCAATAATAGATAAGACCTTATAAACGAACGCGTCAGCATCATATACAAAGAATTCCTGTATGAATGGCTGCGTCCAATATCTCTAGTCACACAAATAACAAATGGGAACTCTAAGCCCTTAACATGGTTCTTGTTACTAATAAATAAAGTATCCTTAAGCTTTTCCTTCGTTTCATATGCTTTGTTTACGCGCCATCCAAATTTTCTGGGAACGCTTTGTTCAAGTTTATCAGCTGTCTTAAATATTGCTTTTGCTTGGTCGATAAAAGTAATGCCAATATCGTCAGCAAGAACAGTAGGATTTTCATCCTTTATTTTCTCTAAAACCTTAATAATTTCACTTGCTTCGGTCTCTGAAGATGAATCTATAAGTTCAATACTGTGGATTTTTGCATCTGTAACATCTTCAAATCTGCGAAGAGGCTCCCTTTTCAATCTTAATTTCTTGCGTTCAGAATCATCAACCATATATCCACAAGCTTCCCACTCCTCGCGCATCAACCAGGTAAGTGGTTCTTTTTCAAAAAGCCCCATGCCAAGTCCATGAGCAAACATTAAAGTGCGCGGATCAGTGCGATAACATTTGCTAAGTAAAAAGTCTGGTTGGATCTCATTTGAAACATTTGTATCAAAAATACTCTGAAAAATATCCCCTGCAACATAAATTGTGTCACGAGTTACAAGCTCACATAGCTCAACAAAACTCGCAGGGAAATCCTGACTTTCATCTACTAACATAAAATCAAAGCAGTGGTTGAAATCTTTTTCTGGTATTTTCTTTAATTCATCCAATGCAATTCTACAAACCCTATCAAATGTCATTACATAACTAAATCGGTGAAAACTTATCCCATAATATTCGCAAATATGTCTGTAAGCGCCGGAATTACTATCATGCTGTGAGCCCCAAGCATTGACACACCATAAGCGCTCATTCCAACTGATTTGCTGTTCAACTTTCATGAAGTTAAAAAATTCAGGTATACGCTTTCGCATACTGTCAGCTAAAATCTTATTATGACAAGTAAAAATAATTCTACTGTCAGCATTATTTTTATCGAGATAGATCTCTTTTAGCTTATGCAACAAAAGTTCAGTTTTTCCAGTACCAGAGAGCCCCTGAATAATAACTTTTTTCTTGTCAAACTTTTGGTACACAAAACGAGTCTGATCACCATCAAACAAAATTATTTTCTGCTTTACCTTATCCAAAATATTATCAGGTACATTACCCTTAACTTTGTCAATGTTATTTATGCTACCTGTTAACAACGATATTATTAGTTCGCTTTTTTTTGACAAGGCCCCATCAGCTATTTTAAGCTCTAAAAAGAATGCCTCAAAGTCAGTTACATCCTCACTGACTTTGTGTTTAGCGACAAGCTTTTTCCTCCAATCTCGAGGCCTTCCAATAGTATCTTTGTAGCTGTATTTATCAGAAAGAGAACCTAAATCCTCAATGAAGTCCTCTTCATAATTATCAAATTCATCTTCATCATCGCCGCAGTCAATAAAGGTCATTTTATAGCCGGGACTTAAAACAACAAAAGCATCATCCTTATTATAGTTATACTTATTTTCACCTAAAGGATTTTTTATGGCATAAACCTGCCTTTGCTTTTCATTTGAGTATTCCTCAAGCAAATTTATAAATTTGGCATTCTTATCATTTTTTAATTCAGGTTGAATATAAAAGAAGCTGCTCATTTTAAACCTTTGCAAACTGGTTGTGATGCTTTTAATCATCTACTGACTCATCAGATTTTTCAATTAAATTTGTCACTTTTCAGCTCAGTTTGGTCAGCTAGTTGTAAAGTGGATAAAAAAGTTGTTGCGCGCGCTCGTACCCCCGCCACGCCTGCCCGCTTTATGCAGTGGTTTTCATGCACCTGCATGACATATGAAAAAGCCCGCCAGAACTGGCGGGCCGGGGTAGATTTGATCCTTTTGGGATCATGCGAATTCATGCGGCATAGGCATGCACTACGCGTCACTGCCGGAGAACCATCAAAGCAGACTGCCTAACGCCTCGCCCGGCGAGTTGTTCAACCCCGCCAGCGGCCAAAAAACAAGTTTTTGGCCCTGCCGGGATTATCAATGTTGCCAGCTGTCGTCTTCCCAAACTGGCTGAAGTATGTCCATGACATTCTTTTTTTCAGCATCGAGCTTCAGACCACTCAACTCCACACCGTTAGCGCTGCCCTTTCAAATGCGTATGTTGGTTTTGGGATATACAGGTAACAAGTTCTTGTAGACTTCGGCCTCAAGGGCGGTAAGGACACCCTGCCTAATTTTTTGCTCTTTATCGATCATAATCTCGATGCGCATCACTTACCCCATCGCTATTCTGAAGCATGCATCATTTTTGAATAATCATGATTTCTCACCTTTCGCAATAACTCGTCAGTAAGTTCAGAAACCCACTGAATTGCGAGGCGTTTTTCTTCATCAGTACAATCGCTAGCAGCAACAAGTTTTAAAAAGAAATCAATGCGTTGAAGCTTCATTGACTCCGAAAAATAATCCTGCATAATCCCTCCGCACAATCAAACACTGGTTATACATACAGTATATTATGAAATCTCAAATGTGAAATGGTTTTTTAGGTTCAATCAGTTTAAGTCCTAAAGTATGCCTTTGAACTCAATGCAATTACTCAGCGCCCCTTCGCTTAGATGCCTTGCTCGCCAGCCGCTTAACTCGCTCTAAAATACCTGCGGAATTAAGGCCACGATGAGGCCTGAGCAAGTCTCCATAAGCGGAGCTGCGGAACATCCGCCCGGCAATCTCGGTCTGAGTACCACCAATGAGGCGCACGGCCAGACCGCGACTGATAGTTTCACCGCTTAAATCTCTCACCTGGCTTATCAAGTTGTCGCACGCAGCTTCGATTTTGTCCGATCGCCGGAGCTTCTTATGTAGTTTTTGAGGTTGCTGCGCCCTGATTTGCGCCAGCAATCGCCGGCGCTCTTTCCTGCTCATGCCGTCAGGGTCAATTTTGTCGAAACTTTCCGGCGGGTTCGAATCCTCAGATCTCAAACCTCCCGTACAGTTATTGACAGAACTCCGAGAGGACGCGGGCGCGTCCTGAAGGTCAAAAGCAAAATCAACGGCACGTTTCGGAACAATTTTCCACTGCGCTAGCCGGGTTAAAATTGGCGTATCTTCTCCGACTTCAGTAGCAAAAACGCCCCTGATGCGCACGGTTTCCTCGCCGTATTCGTTCATTTCCTCGCTGGCCTGATACCAGGTGCGCACGGCCAGTTCATCGCGGCGCACGAACGGGCCGCCCTGCGCATTAACGTAGCCTGCCCAGTCACCCGCATCAGCAGCGTCGTGCGCAGCTGCAAACTCAACGCTGAGCCCGTGCGCGGTTTCGCTGTCGGCCATGCGGCGCAGCTCGCGGTAAACCGTCACCGGCGCGCCGCCCACAAACTGGAACTGACGAATGTGCCAGCGCGCCGCCCAGGCGGAAACGGCCGGCGCAGTCTCTTTCAGCTCTTTGCCGCTTTCGTCGTCAATTTCACCGTCGAGCGCGTAACCGTCGATGTTCTTCGAGATGTATTTAGCCACATACCCGGTTGCGCTGCCTTTTTCCGGGTCAATGGCTTCGGCGTGAAAACGCGCTTTGCGGGCTTTATCGGTCGTCAGCTCGCCGCTGTCTTCCTGCCAGGCATAGTCGCGCATAATCTCGCGTACGCGATCAACATGTTCGGGACGCATAAACATCAGCATGTGCCAGTGCGGGGTCGCGTCGTGATGAGGCTCGGCAACGCGAATCCCGAAAATGCGGATTTCATCGCGGTGCAGTTTGGCGCGGATTTTTTGCCAGACGCTGCAAAGATAGCGCTGTGTGTCGGCCGGGCTGGCGCCGTTCCACTTGCGGTTGCGATGGCCGGTCTTGATGGTAGCGTGATAGCACGACGGGGCTGTAAGCGTGTAAAAATCGCCAACGAAGCCCATTGCGTTGCAGATATTTTCGAAGCCGCGAATGCGCGTCATCAGCTCGCAACGGCGGATCGCCGGGTTGGCCACGCTGCCATCGTACTTTTCGATCAGACTGATGCGGTTGCCTTCCTCGTCTTCCAGCTCCATGCCCTTCAGGAATTCACGGGTGCGGCGCTTCTGCTCGCGCCACTCTGAGACGTTCATGCTGCTGGCGTAGGGGGTGTGCTTTTTGCTGACGTTCGCCAGGGCGATCTGCAGATGTTCACGCCACGACGCGGCGACACGGCGCAGCCGCCCTTTCCACCATTTTTCAGTCTGCATGCGCATGATCGCCGGAGTCACTTCTTCCGGGTCGAACAGGCGGGACGTAACCTTTTCCCACAGCGGCGGCGTCTGGCTCAGCTCTCGGGTGATAGTGGCGGCGGTCATGTAAACGCGATGGGTGTATTTGTAATCCGACTCGTCGCAGGCCTGCGCGTGCGCCTGTACCAGCTCGGCGAGGATGAAATTAGCCACATCCCCGGCCAGCAGATCGACGTCAGCGCGCGCCATATCCGGCAGGCGGTTAAAGCGGCGCATAAGTTCGAATAGCTGGCCGCCAGCTACAGCCGTATTGCTCCGGTCAGTTGCGTTTTCGCCGAGCAGATTTAAAGTGCTCCCCTTCATTACTCCGAGGCGATACTGTTCACTGACGCATTCAACGCGTGGCAATGTGCGCTCAACAAATGTTTTTGCTAAGTACGCATTGGCACGGGCAATGCCCTGAGTCTTTTCAAGCTCGCTGACACGGCGCTTTACGTCGAGCTGGATCAGCATAGGCTGCTTTTCGAGTAGCTCATGCGCACGCGCTAAAGCCGCAATCATCTTATTGCGGCTGTGCATTTCCTCATAAGTGGGATATGGACTGGCGATAGCTTCCCGTGGCGCGTTCCACGGGTAAGCGTATTCCAGAATCATTTGGCAACCTCATCAACTGTTGCCATAAATGCAGTAATGAACTCAGCCGCTAGCTGCGGGACGATCGCGTTACCATAACCGCGCAGTCGTCCCACTCTGGCGGGAATCCCATTAGCCAGCGGGAATGTGCCGGATTCAGCTGGCCGGAACTTTCCATCGCGGCATCCGAGCCAGTCAACATTTGACCAGAAGCCGTTAAGCGCACCGGCCCCGCCATTTTTACCAGCTGCGGCAGGCTGCTGCCCGTCATACCCTCCGTTATTCCCGTACCGCCACGCGTTCCGTCCGAATGCGCCGGTGTTGTCCAGGCCGCCTGCCAAACCTGACGCCCCTGCAGGCTGTTGATTGGCACGTTCAGGCACTCCGACCCGTCCTTGTGGTCGCGTGTCGTCGGCGTTGGCCATGCAGCTGTTCCCGCAACATCCTGCAATCTGAACTGCCGCTTGCTGCCGTTCTCCCGATAATGGCCGGCCAGTATGGCACCTGGCGTAGGCGACCTGTCGTTGCTGCATCCCGTCGTGGGCCACGGCCCCAAAGAAAAGCCGATCACGTTTGTGCGGGGCACCGACACTTGCCGCTGGCAATACTGCCGCCCCGCAGGCGTAGCCTTCAGCTTCCAGCTCAGTGAATAAATCATCGAGCCAGTGTTTTCCAATTGCTGCCGCAACCTGCTCGCCAAAAAGGACTGGAGGGCGGCACTGCGCGATGAGGCGCATAAAGGTTGGGGCGAGGTGGCGCTCGTCAAGCTGGCCGAGCTGTTTACCGGCAGCACTGAACGGCTGGCATGGTGGTGAGCCTGTCCAGCAGTTGAAGGTGTCGGGCACACCTGCGAGACGCAGGGCGAGGCTCCATCCGCCGATTCCGGCAAAGAAATGGCACTGCGTGAATCCTCTAAGATCGGAGGCTGTAACATCGGTAATACTCCTGTCGTCTACGACGCCCGGCGCAATTAGGTTGGCGTCGATAAGATTACGCAGCCACTGCGCTGCAAATGGATCGAATTCGTTGTAATAGGCTGTCATTTGGCCGCCTGGTAATTTGCTGTGTCGGCACTTGCCGGCGCGTAATCAAAACCAGACCACTCAGCGCCGGCCACCGGATTACGCACAGCGATAATTTCCGCCGCCCGCTTTTTCTCGCCAGCAGCTACGCCAATTGAGCGGGACGTGTTGATTCGGGTGATGTTGAAATCCCGCAGGATGCTGCGGGTAAACAGGGTGTCACTGTTGGACAGGACAACTGGATTGCGGTCAGCAATGCCCAGCAGGTAGCAGACCAGAGAGCACTGGTCATCGTCGTCAAAACCGGCGGTGTGATAGTCGGCAAACGTGCCGTGATATGGCGGATCGCAATACACGACGTCACCGCCTTTAATCATGATCAGGGTTTCCTGATAACCGGCACAGATGAACGTCGCGCGCTGAGCTTTTTCGGCAAACGCCTCGATTTCAGCCAGGGGGAAATAAGGCTCCGTGTAATTCCCGTAAGGAACGTTGAATCCGCCGCGGCGGTTATAGCGACAAATTCCGCGGTATCCGTGGCTGTTCAGATAGAGAAAGTGCGCCGCGCGCTCAAGCAATGGCATTGAGGCGCTATTGTTGAATTCATCGCGCAGCCGGTAATAGTTTTCCTCGCTCGTGTTCTGATTAAAAAGCGACGCTGCGAGCACGATAAACGGGCGCGCGTGCTCTTTTACCTGCTGGTACAGGTTGATTAAATCGGGGTTGATGTCAGCGACCAGACATTCCGGGTAATCAGTATTCATCATTACTGCGCAGGAACCGGCGAACGGCTCGACCAGACGATCGCCGGCTGGCAGGTGAGCCGCCAGCTCAGTCATTACGCCGGCTTTGCTGCCCGGCCACTTCAGGATGGTTTTCATAGTGCGGCCCCTTTGTAATGAGCGCTTTTCAGCTCACCAACTTCCTTACAGGTCACGCACTCAGAAACGCCCGGCAGCGCACGGCGGCGCGCCTCCGGGATTTCATCACCGCATGAAAGGCAGAAAAACTCACTCGCCCCGGCCGGGCGATGAGTTGCGTTTGCCAGATTGCGCGCCAGTTCCTCCTGCACGCGCTGCTGTACCAAATCCATTGAATCGGCCATTAGTGCAACTCCCTCGCCTGGTTCTCGTAACGCTCGGCCTCTTTGTCCAGCAGCTCGATGATTTCTGCTGCAGACATTTCCTTTTTGCGGGCATGAATTGCCAGCGCGGCAATGTGGATAGATACGGCCAGCGCATCGTCTGAGCGCTGCTCGCTTTTCGCTTTACTCAGCAGAGCAGCAAGTGCGTCGTCATCACTTTTAAACTGACGGGTTTCAATATTTCGCATTCTCCAATTCTCCTGTATTTGGGCAAAACAATGCCCGGCGGGTTTACGCCATTTAATTTCGTTTGGTTAATTAATTAGGCAGAGCTAATCTTTTAGGGAATAAACTCACGACTGCTTTTAAATGATTCATTGCACGAATAAGCGCCGTTTTTTCATCAGTAGTCAGTTCACTAAAATCAACATCGTGCCTGTCTTTACCGATGTTCGCTAAAAAAAGAACCGCACTTAAAGCCCGTTTATTTTCCTGATAATTGCTGTCCCGCACATCGCGCATATCAGCAAAGAACCGGGATAACTCTTTTTCACAGTTGCCGCCGAATTGAGAGCGAATTACAGCAAGGTGATTTAACGCTGAAACACGTTGTCCTGCTGTCAGTTCACCCAGCATGGCATTACCTTCGATAGCCATGATTTACCTCTTTGCTTTACTTCTTTTCCCTGGCTGCTCAATACCGGATGCCACGGCTTGCCGTTCTCACCCATTATCCAGCCGTTGCTATATGACATTGACGGATTCTGCCGCTTGAGGCGTGCTGCTAAAGAGATCATCGAGCCGGCCTCAACTCATACCGATCGATGCGCTCAAACCGCTAATTACATCCACGGTTGAAGCCAGCGTCGGGTTTGAATGAATGCGGTTCTGAACCGCCAATGCTGCCAGCATCATGCAACGTATGCCGGTGTTTGCTGCCTCAACAATACCGCGACGGCAGGTTGCAGTAATACGTTCCGGGTTCGCGGCCCTAGCGGCCATATGCCCAACTTCAGCGGTCGCCTTCAGCACGTACGTCGGAAACTTTTCTTTTGCCAGTTCGTTAACCGGCACGCACGGAAGACACTGCAGCTGTGCCAGCATGCCATCCATCAGCGTGGCATCTTCGGTCAGATCGGTAAGCAACAGCACTTCAGGAACGGTCAGCTGATGCATTTGATCCGGGTTCAGCTTGTTGCGTAGGGTCTGCACTTTCATACCTGCCCGCTGTGCCAGCTCCGTCATGTTGTGCGTAAGCGCAAACTTGCGGCAGGCGTCGTCGTAATCGGTATGTGTGGAAACACGAAAATCAAACATGATTATTCCCTGTCGTTATCCCAATATGGATAGATCAACCCTGCATTGTGATTTCGCAGCCAGCTGCTGCTTCGATAGTTAGAGCAACCATATTGATTTCGATTAGTCCGTTTACGCCCTCTTTCTTCCGGATGGGTAAACGATTTTCACGGTACATCTGGCGCACGGTGCCTTCCTTGTAACCAGTGCGACGACAGAACTCTTCGACAGTAATGTACGGTTCTGAGATCACGAGGTTGATTGAAGGGCGCATTGAAAGTTTACGGGTCATGATGCACTATCCTCTGTTGAGTTCTAGCCAACTCTATTCATCACTATTAAACACGTCTTGATACGACGAGTGAATATTAGGATCACAAATTGGAAAGGTCAACGAAAGATTTTACGAGTCGTAAAGCACCAACTTTACCGGAGGGTGGTAAAGATCCCATTGAACGCATCGTCCAGGCATATGGCTTTTCATCCCGACAGGCGCTGTGCCGCCATTTAAATGTTTCTCAAAGCACCATGGCTAACCGCATAATGCGCGGGAACTTTCCGGCTGATTGGGTGCTTATCTGCTCTATGGAAACTGGTACTTCGCTTGAGTGGCTGACGTACGGCCGTGGTGATTCAAACATCACAAAAAAAGATGAGAAACCCAACAAGATCGAACTCAAGAAAATCACAAATGGGAACTTTTCATCCTCTGCTTGGGTTGAATATGACGCTCAGCTCTTGCCAAGCGATGTTGAGGCTCCTCAGTTAGTACATTTCGAGAAACAGAATTATTTGGTTGATATGACCGCCGCAGAGATCACTGATGGGCTGTGGCTCATCGAGATTGATAAGCTCATCAGCGTTAAAGAGCTTTACCGTTTTCCTGGCGGGCGCATTCGCGTTGAGAATGGAAAAGCCTCATTCGAGTGTAAAGCGGATGACATCAAGGTTTTGGGCAAAGTCCTTGCCCGTACTGAGTATCTTTAAAGGCAAAGCATGGCGATTAGCAAATTACCCAACGGAAAATGGCAAGCTCAGGTGTTCCCGAACGGTCGAGACGGCAAAAGGATACGCCGCCAATTTGCCACCAAAGGCGAAGCGCAGTCTTTTGAGAAATTTGTAAAGGATCAGGCTCAGGATAAGCCTTGGCTGGGAGAGAAAACAGATAAGCGCAGGGTAATAGAGCTGGTTGAATTATGGTTCAATACGCATGGCATCACCTTGGCGGATGGCGAGAAGCGGCGAACCACTATGGCGTTCGCCTGCGAGGCGATGGGAAACCCATTCGCAACCGAGTTTAACGCGAAAATTTTTGCGTCTTATCGCGAGCAGCGGTTAAGCGGGAAAATCACACGCTCCAATCGAGTGAAGACGGTTACGCCGCGCACGGTGAATTTAGAACTAGCTTATTTCAGGGCGATGTTTAACGAACTGCGCCGGCTGGACGAATGGACCGCTCCAAATCCGCTAGAGAACGTGCGCGAGTTTAAAATCAGTGAATCGGAAATGGCGTATCTCACCATTGAGGAAATCAGAACCCTCCTTGCCGAATGTGAAAACAGCCGTTCAAAAGATCTGACTACGATTGTGAAAATCTGCCTTGCAACAGGAGCACGTTGGAGTGAGGCCGAGGGTTTGAAAGGAAACCAAATTGGCGCCGGACAGATCATCTTTATGAAAACTAAAGGCAAGAAAAACCGCGCGGTGCCGATATCTGAAAAATTACAGGCTGAACTACCATCGAGCAGAAAAGCGCAATTGCTCTTCAAACCATGCTATTCAGCGTTTAGAAAGGCTATGCAACGCGCCGGTATCGAGACACCTGATGGGCAGCTTACGCACGTTTTGCGGCACACTTTCGCATCTCATTTCATGATGAACGGTGGTAACATTCTTGTGCTTCAGCGGATTCTGGGACATACCGATATTAAGGTTACGATGCGGTATGCGCATTTTGCACCGGAGCATTTAGTTGAAGCAAAATTGCTAAACCCCTTGTCTCAACTGGAGATATGATTTATTTAATCAAAATAAATATGAAAGCTATCTATACCATTAACTAAATCATCAAAAATTAACTTACGTTCTAGCCAAAAGCAAAAAGCATATCCTTTACTTCAATGAACGCCAAGTTAAAATGATAATTAATAGAGCTTAAGAAAATGAATAAACTACTTACTCCCTCTGAATATTTTATGTTTGTTGAGCGATTTGATCATTACTTCCCTCAAGGGATTGAATTCCATAGCATTTTACAACAATTTAAGTTTAAGCTTGAAGAAATAGTTGTTTTTCATCAATTTGTTCTTAACACTTTCAAATATAATGAGTCCGCGATAAGTAAGCGTTATGAAAAATTTAACATCCTTGATGAAGAACAAAAAAGCAAATTGACTGAAGAAGAAAGCGAATCCTATCAATACTGGTTCATGAGACATATGGAAAATATCAATCATTACGACTCATTGAATAAAGCGGCTGCTTACGTTGCTAATGATAGTGTTGTCATAAATATTTGGGCCATGATAGAACAATTCATGTCCAAAGGATTAGCATGTTTAATATCTAAAAAGGAGGGCATAGAGCTAAGTGAAGTTAATATACCATATAGATGGGACAAAATAAGAAGCAAGTTCCTTTTATATAACATTGAATTTAGCTCATTACCTTCATTCAATGAAATTAATGAATGTAGAGTTCTCAACAATAAAATCAAGCACTTGAATGTTGTCGATGCAGAGCTAGAATCCTATCCATCATTTTCTGGAAAGCTTGGAAAATCGTTAACTGGTATGCAATATCCACTACAAAATTACGTACTCGCTTCACATCATTTCATCGGAATGCTGCTTGAAGAAAGTTCTAAACAGTAATTTATATGAAATATTCACTTATCTAATTACTACTAAAAGAAGTTTATTAACGCAAAGGGATGCCAAGATTATTGGCAGCAAAGTGGCAGCAGAGCGCAACGCTATGTGCCACTTTTCATCACTATTCGGCCTAAAGAAAACATCAAAATCAGCAAGTTACTGATTCCTCACGCTTCAAATTGGGACTCATAATCGCTTGTTCAGTGGTTCTAACTTAGCGAAGGCCGCCAATAACTTGTTCATCTGATTTACTTAAGTCACCCTTTAACAGGTGGCTTTGCTATTTAGATTTAAACAATAGCGATGCAAGGTCAGCGTTTTTTGCTGATACAGTTAAAACGCCAATACGCAGCCCCCTTCCCGTTTTCAACCTGAAATCACCTGTTTTGCCAGCCTTTCCGGCTCATACTGCCTCACGCTGTTGTTGTTTTAACAACCACCTCTTACGACAACGACACCACAATCCAGCTCGCTAAACTTCATGCAGCCTCAACTCCCCCAGAACCACACATTTTGCACATCAGGCGCAGTACATCCCAATGACTCCTCTCTGCTTACCTGCTAAATTACCCATTCAAAAATCTGTTCACCTATCTATTCATAAAGCGATTCAACACATGTCTACGCATGCGGAAACCGTACGTCAGCTTCTAAATAGCGGGCCGATGACAGGAAGGCAACTCATTGAAAAAATAGGTATAAGCCAGCCTACGCTTTCCCGTGCGATTAGAGAACTGGCTGATGACATTGTCAAAATCGGGGCGGGTCCATCTATTCAGTATGCCCTGCGGGATACGTTTCGCGGATTCCGCTCGGCCCCGATTTACCGCGTTACCTATGAGGGAAAATCAAACCTCTCGGCGAGCTGATTCCGGTTCGTCCGGAAGGGTTTGTGATGGTGCAGGCGGACCATAAAAGCTTTCACAGTGACGGGCTGCCGTGGTGGCTGTTTGACATACGACCGCAGGGCTATCTCGGCAGAGCGTATGCCTCGACTTATGCCAGCGGGCTCGGTCTGCCGGCGAATCCCGAACAATGGGCGGACGCAGATGTCGTCAGAGCGCTGCTGGCGCAAGGTCATGATGCGATCGGCAACCTGCTGATCGGCGAGCAGGCGCGCAGCCGTTTTCTGGAAATGCCCGTACCAACACCCATGGAATGCGCGACGGCGTATCCCAGGCTGGCGCGGACCGCGGGCGCTGGTGAGGTGCCGGGCTCATCTGCGGGTGGCGAGCAGCCAAAATTCTGCACCTATACCGAACGCGGTCATGTGCTGGTGAAATTCACGGCGGCAGATGACAACCCAGTCAGCGAACGCT
>NZ_VOQX01000079.1:0-19399 GCF_016643525.1 Pantoea sp. Morm
GCCGCTGTATCGCGCGCGACGGTCAAGGGCACGGTGGTGGTGGCCGTGGTTCAGGGGGTGCTGGGTGGCTTTGCCTTCTGGATCACCGACATCGACGGCAGCCTGCTGTGGGGCGCGCTGATGGCGTTCCTGTCGCTGATTCCGGCAGTCGGCTCGGCTATCGTCTGGGTGCCAGCGGCCATCTTCTTCTTCGCCACCGGTGCGCTGTGGAAAGGCCTGTTCCTGGTGAGCTTTTTCGTTATCGTGGTCGGGCTGGTGGACAATATCCTGCGTCCGCTGCTGGTCGGCAAAGATACCAAAATGCCGGATTACCTGATCCTGATTGCCACGCTGGGCGGCATGGAAGTGTACGGCATCAACGGCTTCGTGATTGGCCCCTTGATCGCTGCACTGTTCATCGCCTGCTGGAATCTGCTCTCCGGCCGCGACAACCGGGAAAACGTCGAAGAGATCGACGAAGAGTTTATCGAAGAGGGTAAAACTCGCGAGTAGCAGCGGTATAACAGCTAAAGACCTGCTGACGGGCCACTATCGCTCACTGGCAGGCTTATCCGAAGCGGCGCTTTAAAGCGCCGCTTGTCTTTTCAGCGCGGCCGCCAGGCTGTCACGCTCAGCACCTTTTCCGACCTTTGACTCGCGCCTTCCCCCTTTTACCGGGCTCAAACAGCCGCCAGGCAGCGCTCAGCCCGGACGTTTCACAATTTAACCCATGCTGCTAAGGTGTCAGAGGACAATCGCGACAATCTGGAGCGTATAATGCTTACAACAATAATTTATCGCAGCCACATCTCTGAAGATGTTCCCGTCAATATCCTGCCGGAGATGGTGGCAAAAGCGAGTCTGCTCAATGCTGAGCATCATGTTACCGGCATCCTGCTGTTTAACGGCACGCACTTTTTTCAAATCCTGGAAGGGCCGGAGCACGGCGTTCTGGCAATCTACGCCCGCATCTGTGGCGACCGGCGTCATCACAATGTGGTCGAGCTGATGCGCGACTACTCGCCTTCGCGGCGTTTCGGTAATGCCGGCATGGAGCTGTTCGATTTGCGTAATCACCACAGCGGCAGTGTGCTGCAGGCGGTGCTTGATCGCGGCACGTCGAAATATCAGCTGACCTATGACGATCGCGGGCTACAGTTCCTCAGAACCTTTGTCGAAGCGCGTGAAAAAGAGAACTACTTTGAAGTGCCGCCGGCTGATTACTGGGAGTTCATCCCCGCAGAAGGGCAATCTCCCGCGCCGGCCAGTGGCGTCACTTTCCGCCCTGTGGTTGATCCCCTTGGCCGTGAAGTGACGGCCATTGAGGCGATTCCGCACGCGCAACTCGCCGGACTTGGGGAACATGAGCGTTACACTCATGACCTCAACGTGGTGACAGACGCACTGCATAAAGCCGGCCAGGCCTGTCCCGATGGCATGACGCTGTATATCAGTATCCTGCCGATGACGCTGGTTTATCTTCCCGATGCGGTAAGTCAGCTGGTCAGCGCCATCGCGCAGGCGGAGCTGGTGCCGCAGCAAATCATTCTTGGCGTGAGCGAAACGGAAGTCATCTCCCGGCTCGAAGACTTTTCCACGGCGGTCAGACAGCTGAAAGAGGCTGGCATCAGCCTTTCAATTGATAACTTCGGCGACGGCTCGGCCGGTCTCTCTTTACTGGCGCACGTCCAGCCTGACCGGGTACGTATCGGCGCGAATATTGTTCGTGATATTCACCGTAGCGGCCCGAAGCAGGCGGTGATGCAGGCGGTCATCCGCTGTTGTTCGGCGCTGGAAATCAACGTCATTGCGGCCGGCATTGAGCGTCCCGAAGAGTGGATGTGGCTGGAGGCGGCCGGGATCATCGATTTCCAGGGCAGCCTGTTTACGCCTGAGGGCGGCGCCGTGGCATGGCCTGAGAGCCGCGAGGCGATCTGAAAGCGGTTAAGCCTGACGACGCAGAACCTCTGAAGAGATAAAACGTCAGGCTCACAGGAGAAGACAATGCTGAGCGATGCCCGACTGCAGTTTATATCCAGCCATCCGGAGGAGAACGAACCGGAGGCGGTCTCCATGGCGCGCGAGTTACTTCGGTACCGCAGTGCGCTGGCGCAGCCATGGGCTGTGGTGGAGGCGCTGGGTGTGAAGTACGTGGAGGACGGTAACGGGGCGATGATCTGGCCGGCGCGTTACTGCGAACGCGGCGACACCTTACTTTATCGTCTGGATCAGGCGGCTTCAGAGGTTAGCGGGCGCGCTGAAGCCGCGGAACCCGTCAGAAAGTAGCGCCGTGATGGCCGGCGCGAATGCAAATACCATTCTCTTTGCAACGCTGGCAACTCAATATGCTGATCATTGCGCCGATAACCCGCGTCGGGCATCTTTTAGCGGAGTTTGATGTGCTCAATGTGTCCGGGTGAGATTCCTGTGGTAAGCTCATTGCCCTAACCGCAGCCGGACAGACTGATGAAAAACAATTTTGACGATAAAATGGCGGATATCATCATCGGAGAAGCCGTAACGGCGTTACTCGATGATAACGTCGCCATAAGCTGGGCGGCCCTTAACGACAGGCTGCAGGCAATGCTTGACCGCGAAACAGACAGTGACCGCATTCGTGCTGTGCTGCGTGTCATTGAGGACGTCAGACGGGAAATGGAGATGAGCGCGGTGAAGAAAGAGGCGTTCACTGCCGGGCATTTTTCTTTTTCCGGCAAGCTGCACTGATCGCTGCCTGACAATCTGCCGCGCCTGACGCTGTGGTTTCTGCTATACTGTATGCTTATCCACCAACGGATGGAGGTCATTTGAGCGATGACACTACCGCCGAAGATATCTACGCCGTTATTGGAACGGTTGTGGCGCGCCTTCTTAAGCCGGACCAGCACCTGACACTTCAGGACATTACCCATGCACTGCATCATCTTGGCGAAACGGCAAGCGAAGATGAACTGCGGCAGGCCTGTTTAAACGCCATCAGTATGCTTGTGAAGCAGATGCACTAAGCTTAATCTACTGCTCCGGCTTACTAACCTTTTCAGAACCCTTCATCATCCGGCGTTCTGCCAACCACGATTTCAAGCACGTTGCGCAGTACATCCAGTTTGACAATATCGGTGGTCATCTCAAGCTCTGAGATGAGATACAGGATGATGGTTTTGCTCGTCACTTTTTGGCCATGGATGACGATGTCGCGAATCACGGCATCCAGTGCCGCGGCTTCGGCCGCATAGCGCTCACCGCCGCTGCGAAAATGGTGAATTAGGGCCGCTTCAGCGCTGAATGAGTGTTCATTGGTTTGCATGTGTAGTTATCCGTAAACCGGGCGCTGCTGACAGCCCGGTGGTCGCCAAAAAAATCGGCCATCCTGAGATGGCCGTGTTATGCCGGGCGTCCTGCCACACTCCGGTTAATCACGAGATCGTATCGTCCCTGTCATTAATGCTTTTTACCAGCCCTGGGTTGTGACATCCCGCCCAGAGCAGCCATCGGCTTTTCACGATTTTCCCGGGCTGCTGACTGCATCTGCAGCTCCCTGATGGCGATCCTGATCGCCTCCAGACGGTCGGGATTAAATTCCTCTGCGGCCATTGACCGGAGCCGGGCTGAAACGGTCACCACATTGATTCGTTCATTATTATCGAGCAGCCTGACCACCGCCTCGCCCAGAACGATTTCGGTTAAACGTTCAATTTGACTTCTCTGCATGCCCACCCCCTGCGGGACTGTGCCCTTTCGGACAAGTGGCTGACCCTTCCCGGGTCATAAAGCGCATGCTGCAGGTACCACCGATTATCCCTTTTCGTATCAGCGTTCAAACAGCATGCCAATCAGCGTCTGGTAATGACGCTCTTCTTCATAATTTGCCGCGACCTCAAGGCGTCTCAGCAGTTTGGTGCAGATCGCCTTACGGTTGAGGTTTTTTCCTGCGCGCAGGATCTCAACGACAATCTGCCCCAGCGTTTCCTGCTGAGTAGGTGCTGTCGCTCTGCTGAAATAGCGGGCAATCTCACTGGCGCTGTCTGGAAATTTTGCAACATTCTGACGCATGATGAACCCCTCGAATGGTTAAAATACCGTCGCTTCTCTCTGTGCGTAAACTTATACAAAGAAATAAAACTTGTACAGCAATACTGTTTCTGTATTAGCTACGTTCTTGTGCAAAAAATGCTAACACCTTAATCTCAGGGGCTTACGCGCTGAAATAACCGGCATGATGGCTGGGTTCAGCGGCAGGAAAAACGGTATCGGTTTGGACAACCCGCTGATTTCCTGACACGGGGAGAGGATTGTTGCTGTACAGACGATATCGTATCGGTTACTTTGCGCCCTACAAGATGATCGTGTGCTGCAGGTGGACAAATGAGAAACAACGGGCTGCCGCCTTGTCACAATACCGGACTAGCCGGTTACTTCAGTCAGGTCACCGATCCCCGCCAGATTGCGCTACTGGGACGCATCACCGTTGAAATTTTGCGTCAGGAACGTCGGCTGACGCGCACCGCGATCTGCCTCAAGCTTATCGGGCACATCAATGACACGGACGATGACGTCGAAGCGGAACAGGCACGTTCCCTGCTGGCGATGCTGTTTGGTCGCTGATCGTTTGATTCATCCGCTCACCTTCAGCGCGTTGCACATCCGTCGCTAAAGCCCGCATCCGTTGCCACATGCCGCGTTGCCGAAAATCGTTAATACGAGGTTTGATGGTGGTGAAGACGTCATCCCTGACAGTTTTCTCCGGCCGGTACACGCTAACGCGCGTCCGATGAGGTCATCTACGTTGTCGTCTTCCGGCCAGAGCCGGACTACGTCTTATGGCGTCAGTTCTTCTCGTCGTTCAGGCCTGCAAGCGTCTGCAGGTACGGCACATGGATCGCGGCCTGCTCAGGCTCATCAAAGCTTCTGAGCCAGCCGATCGCCTCTGAAATCGCGGACAGACGTGTGTCGCTGCCGCCAGCGCGTTTCATGTGTCTGAGCTCGTCGATAAGCGTATTAACGCTGATCTTCTTTTTGCCCAAAGCCAGGCTCAGTGCCGCTTCGCCAATAATGACGTGCCCTTTCCCGTCGTGTTGAATAGACAAATTTACTTCCTCCATTTCACGTTGATGAGAACCTCACGTCACACTGTAGACCCTATTGAGCGAACCGGTGCAGGCAAGTTCTGAAATGAAGCCTGTAACAGGATTTATTTAACGAGCATGAAAAATGCCGCGGCGGGTGCCGCGACAAAGGTTTCTGTCGGCAGGCGCTGGCGCAACCTGCCTCAGCACGACGACGATTCAGCCTGATGACGCGGCTTGATCCGCAGGTTCACCAAAATGCTCGCGCATGTGGGATTCAATTTCTTCCAGTGATTTCCCCCGGGTTTCCGGCAACATCACGGCAATAAACATCAGGGAAGCCACGTTGATTGCGGCAAAGATAAAGAACGCCTTATTACCCACCAGCGACAGCAGAGGCGGAAACGCCAGCGCCACCACGGCGTTGCATATCCACTGAAACGCCACCGCTGAACCGGTTAATACCCCGCGAACTTTCATCGGAAACAACTCCGACATCAGCAGCCAGTAAACCGGGGAAATGCACATCTGCATAAAGAACAGGAACACCAGAATACACGCCAGCGCCAGCAGGCTTTGCGTCAGGCTTTGCGGCATGAGAACCAGCACCGCGCCCAGCGCCAGCTGCATCGCAATCACCACCGCCAGCCCGGTCATCAGCATCGGGCGCCGGCCGAAATGACTGATGGCTTTAATGCCGGCAAAGGTGGCCAATACTGATACCACACCGTTGCCGATAGTGGCCGCAATCGAAGCACTGGTGCCCAGCCCGGTACTTTTCAGAATGACTGGCGTGTAATACATGAAGGCGTTGACGCCGGTAAACTGCGCGACGATGCCCATGCCGCAGCCCAGCAGCAGCAGACGCACAATCCATTTCTCTTTTAACAGTTCGCGCGCGGGTGGCCCCTGACGGGCTTCACGGGCATTCTGCCGCATCTCTGCCATCTCTTTTTTAATCTCGCGCGGATTTTCCCGCAGTTTGCGCAGGATACGCAGCGCCTCATTGAAGCGCCCTTCCGCCACCATCCAGTGCGGTGAGGCCGGGACAAAAAAGGTACCAATAAACAGCAGAATGCCGGGGATCATCGCCAGCGACAGCATATAGCGCCACATGCCCGGATCGTGCAGTAACAAACTCATGGCGGCGCTGACGACATAAGCCAGCAGTTGCCCTGACACAATCATCAGTTCGTTGCGGCTGACCAGCGGTGCCCGGCGCTTAGGCCCGGCAATTTCAGCGATAAAGACCGGAACCGTTGACGATCCGCCGCCCACCGCGAAACCCAGAATAAAGCGCATCACCACCATGATTTCCAGATTCGGCGCAACCGTGGTGCCTAACGCCCCGGCAATGAACAACAGGGCAAGGCTGCGTAACGTGATACGGCGACCAAAGCGGTCCGAGACATAACCGCTGATGAACGCGCCGAGCGCGGAGCCAAAGGTGAGCGCAGAGGTCACCAGCCCTTCAGTAAATGGCGTGAGATCGAGACCGCCCTGCGCGGCGGGCAGCGTCATGTAGGGCAGCGCGCCGGAAATAATGCCGGTGTCGTAGCCAAACGCGAGCGCGCCCATCGTGGCGACTAACACCACAAAAAACAGGCGCTGCTGAACAGTAAACGTCAGGCTGCCGCTATCATCGGATTGAGACTGCGAAGGATTGTGCTTGCTATCGTCCATGGGTGATTCAAGACCTGGTCAATGACGGGATAATAAGGAGGTTTGAGTATAGTCAGAAACGAGAAAGTGTGAGGCCGGTCACGATTTTTACCGGATGGCGACTGATTAAAATTCCGCACCGCCCTGACTGCACAGCGCATGTTTGCGCCGCAGCCGCGCGCTCGCACTGCGCTCAAATCCTGGCTGGCCTGCTGAAATCCCACCCCCGACAGGGGGAAAATTTTCTGCTAAGGTACGCTGGCTGGTTAAAGAGAAACACGCTAAGGCGTAACGCAGAAAGGCAGGTCCGGCGACAGGTTGCTGAATTAACGTTCAGGAAAACGGTGTCTTTTAAGGTTGAACGTGAAAAAAGAAACGGTTAAGAAAAATATCATTCTCGCGGCGCTGCAGCTGTTTCGGGAGCGCGGCTTCAACAATGTTTCAACCCGCGATCTGACCAATACGCTGGGCATATCCCGCAGCCACATCTACCACTATTTCAAAAACTGGGATGCGCTGAGGCTGGACTCGATTGCTTTCATGCTGGATGAGGACGTTGCCGCTTTCTCTGCAGAGAGTGAAAAGAGGGATGATTCACAGCATGACACCTTTTTTCGTGCGCTGGTGGATTATCTCCTGCCAGACGGGCCGGCTTCTCACTGGTTGATCTACCTCGAGTTGTGGCCGCTGGCGGCAAGGGATAAGCAATTTGAGCAGCTGCTGCTCTCCAGCACGCAGACGTGGACGGCGATCATCCGTCAGGGCTTATCCGGCCAGGCATTTAGCCACCTCAGCGAAGCAGGTAAAGACGAGGTGGCGCGTAATCTTCACGCCCTGATTGACGGTTATTCAAGCGCGCTTATTCTTAACTACTCTGCGGATAAGCGGACACATTTTTTTCTTGAGATAATGGCCGCCTTGCAGAAACTTTGTCGCTAGCGGGGATTTTTCCACATAGCCGCTTACCTCCCGGGCTTTAAATCATTAATCAGTCTGGCCATCTTGCTGCCGGCTGAGGTGTAGGCCGGATTGTTTTTCTCCGGCGCCATCCAGCTTTCATCCGCTTCCGGATGCGGTCCGCTCAGGAGCACCGTGCCTTTACCGTAAGTATATTTCGCCAGCGCGATATCACCGTTGGCATAGCGCGCCAGAGCGACGAAGCCGTGCGCGTCTTCGGCATTCAGGTAAGGACCATCCTGATAATAAAATTTTTCGGTTTTCCCCTGCCAGACAACATCGACAACGTAATCGCCTTCGTCGGGTATGTTAGTCCCCTTGCGCATGACTTCAGAGTACAGCGATGAGGGGATCAGCCCCAGCCAGTTTTCATCGGCCAGATACGCGCCCATGCACAATCCGAGAAAGCTTTTTCCATTGCGGACAAATTTGCGTATGGCCTCAGCCCCTTCGTCGCCCAGCGCAGCAAAGGCGCCGGGGATGTCCTGCCCGCCTCCGGGCTGGATGTAAACATCAAAACTGGCGAGGTTATCCTGCGTGACCTTTATTTTTTCCTGCTCTCCGACATAAGCGATGTCCAGCGGCAGACCGCTCTGTTCCAGCGCTTTACGGACCATTTCTGAGCAGCCCGGACAGCCCGCACCGGCGCGATAGATAGCGACATGGGTGACGGCAGCACTGGCCATATTCGCGGTGGCTAACCCGCCGGCAAGCAGAATGGCAGCATACGTCAGAAGGTTCTTCATCAGATAACGCCAGAAACGGGAGGAGGCTCTCAGTAACATTGTTTTCACCATCAGCGGCAGGACCAGGCTCAAAATTAGAGCGACCGCTCAATTTAGAGCTAGCCTGAAGAGGCTGTCAACAGCCTGACAGCGCGAAAAACACAAGCCACTGATTTAATTACTCTTTAACATGCTCCCGTCAACGGCTGCCGCGATTGTGCCGGTTGCAGAAGGAGTGTCTGAAGCTGATCGGCCGGGAATTATTCGATAAAACCGCTGGCTGACTGCCGTAACCGCCCGGTGATGGCGATCAGCCCTTCGATGTCTTCCGGCGTCAGCAAATCGAGGAAATTTCGCCGCACGCCCGCGGCATGTATCGGCCGCGCTGTAGCAAGCAGCTGGCTCCCGGCCTCTGTCATGCGGACTGAAATCCCTGCGCGAGTCGCGCGGCTGCGCTGTACCAGATCCCGGGCGGTCATACGTGAAAGCTGGTGCGATAGCCGCGACTTGTCCCATTCAAGGTATTCCAGCAGCTCACGCTGCAGCAGTACGCCCTGCGGACTGCGGTTGATTTCCATCAGGATCATGAAATCCGGGCCGGACAACCCGGTCGCCTCATTGATCTCTCTGACAATGCGTCCGGTGATGATTTCAGCAAGCCGGCGATATCCGCGCCATGCCTGCCACTCTGCGTCTGAAATCTCTGTGCTGCCCATTATTTATCCCGTCGCTTAGTTGATATGTCAACTTTGTGATTATACAGTATCCACTTTCGCATTGGGGAAGAAAAGACATGTCGGACAAACTGACTATCGCTATCGTGGGCGGCGGCCCGGCAGGCCTCACGGCGGCCGTGATTCTTCAGCGCCACGGTTTTAACGTGACGGTATTTGAGGATGAGCCGGCGGATGCTGCGCGGAGTCAGGGCGGTTCGCTTGATTTGCATGCTGACAGTGGCCAGGCGGCACTGCGCAGAGCGGGCCTGCTGGAGCAGTTCATCAGTATCGCCAGGCATGAGGATCAGGAAAGCCGGATGCTGAATTACCTTACCGGAGAAGTTGAGGCCGACAGATTCACGCCGGAAGGTGAAATGGATAAACCGGAGATCGATCGCGGCGAGTTGAAAAACCTGCTGCTGAGCGCCCTGTTACCGCAGACCCTGCAGTGGGATCACAAACTGCATTACGTTGACTATGGCCGGCAAAAAGCGCACGGGCTGGTGTTCAGAAACGGCAGGCGCTACGAAGCCGATATCGTGATTGGTGCAGACGGTGCCTGGTCGCGGGTCCGCAGTTACCTGACGCCGGTACGTCCGGTTTATACCGGCATTACCTTTTTCGAAGGCTGGATAGATCACCCGTCCGACCAAATCAACAGCATTGCCGGCAACGGGACCGCGTTCAGTTTTGGCGGTGCGCAGGCGCTGGTCACGCAACGCAACGGCGGCGGGAGGATTTGCGTCTATGCGGCGATGAAGCGCGCCCCTGATGTCATCGATCAACACATAGCCTCCTCCGGCCTCACCGCCTGGGTGCGCGACAGCTACCGCGACTGGGCCGCTTCCCTGCAATTGGTGGTGAACGCCACCGATGACTATGTCAGACGCCCGATTTACAGCCTGCCCGCCGATTTTGGCTGGGCACCACGGCGGGGCATCACCCTGATTGGCGATGCCGCTCACCTGATGCCGCCGGTTGGCGTCGGAGTCAACCTGGCGATGCTTGATGCTTCAGACCTGGCTCTGGCACTGTGCGAGGCCTCGCACCCGCAGAACGGACTGCGCTCTGCGGAGACCCTGATTATGGAACGCGCACGCGACATGATGCCTGATGCAATAGCGGGGTTTCAGAACTGGTTCGATGAGAGAGCCTGAGCCGATGTGACAGCATGAGTTCAGACAACGCACTCGCGTATTATTGCCTAACCCGCGTGATAGCCGGTTTTTACTCCCTTAATTACGCTTTTGTCATCGTCGCTTCCCGGTAACATAAAAAACATAAAAATATTAATCATCTCTGGGTAGCGCATGAATGCTTCTTTAACCGCCGGGCGTATTTACGCCTGGCTGATAACGGCTGCTTTTTTTTGGGGTATCACTCCGTCAGCCTCAGCGTTATCTAACGGCTGTGCTACCGTCAATGCCCTGTCAGGTTCCACCTCTCTGTCCTATAGCGCCAACAGGTATCCTGCCTCGGACTTTACCGCTGGCGACGCGTTGACGCTGAGCTTTACCGACAGCGGTTCTGCTGTGGGCGGCACTCCCATGAACGCCGACAGTCTGAGCGTGGCCCGTTTTGACCTGAGTAATGCTCAGACTTACAACGCCGTAAACTCAACGACAACCTCTTCCCACACCGTGACAATCACCGTGCCGGCCGGCAGTCTGGAGGCCAACGGGCTGGCCGTGCGGGTTACCACCTCGCATGGACAGATCAGTAACCTCGTATTTAACTGTACCAGTGCAACATCGTCATCCAGCGATGCCACGCTGTCAGGCCTGTCATTGTCTGCCGGCGCGCTCTCACCCTCTTTCAGTGCCGCCACCAGCAATTACAGCGCATCAGTTAACTTCGATGTTTCGTCGGTGACGGTAACGCCGGTGGTGAATGAAAGCCATGCCACGGTGACAGTCAATGGCTCATCAGTGGCTTCGGGTTCGGCCTCGCAGGCCATCGCGCTGAACGTCGGAAGCAACACTATTTCCGTGGTGGTGAGCGCGCAGGATGGCACCACCCGCGGGTACAGCATCAGCGTGACCCGTGCAGAAGCGCCGCCAGCGTCGGCAAACAGCAGTTCAACCGTTGCGGCCAACAGCACCAATAACACTATTTCGCTGGCGCTCAGCGGTGGGGCGGCGACGTCGGTAACTCTCGTAACGCCTCCGGCGCACGGTAGCGCCACGGTTTCAGGTACTGACGTGATGTATACGCCGGCAGCAGGTTATTCCGGCAGCGACAGCTTTGTCTGGCATGCCGCAAATGGGGGTGGAACCTCTGCGGATGCTACCGTAGCGCTGACTGTCAGCGCTCCCGCGCTGGCGCTGTCACCGACATCGGGTGCGCTGTCCGCCGCGACGGTCGGCAACACCTGGTCGCAGACGCTCACCGCCTCAGGCGGCACGGCTCCGTATACCTGGAGCAGCACCGCTTTGCCGCCAGGCCTGTCGCTGAACGCATCCGCCGGTACGCTGTCCGGAACGCCCGCAGCGGCAGGAAATTATCACTTCCAGGTCATCGCGACGGACGCCCTAGGCGCCAGCGGCTCCGCCAGCTACACGCTGACTATCAACGCTGCGGCCCCCTCAGCCAGCAACAGTACCGCCACGGTCGCCGCCAACAGCAACAACAATACGCTGCCTCTCAGCCTTTCCGGCGGCGTCGCGACGTCCATCACCATCATTACTCCACCTTCACACGGCAGCATTACCGTATCCGGCACCAGCATAACGTACCAACCTGCTGCAGGATTCTCGGGAAGCGACAGTCTCACTTACACCGCCAGCAACAGTAGCGGAACCTCCAGCAGCGCGCAGGTTTTAATCAGCGTGTCGCAGTCCGTCCTGACGCTTTCGCCACCCGGCGGAACGCTGCAGCCTGCAACCGCCGGCAGCGACTGGACAACAACAGTGACCGCAGCAGGCGGGACGGCTCCCTATTCTTTCAGCGCGCTTAACCTGCCAGCAGGCATCAGCCTGGACAGCCCGACAGGCAAACTCTCAGGCACACCTGAGGCAGCCGGGAATTATCGTTTTCAGATCACCGCAGCAGACAGCCTGGGTAACCGCGGCACAGCCAGTTATACCCTGGCTGTCACGGCAGCTACGCAGTCAGTCCTGCAGCTACAACCCGCAGGCGGTCAGTTGCCACCAGCTGAAGCAGGAAAAATGTACGCACAGACTTTCAGCGTGACGGGAGGAACCGCGCCCTATCGCTGGCTGTCTGGCGGAACGCTGCCTGCGGGCATGGCGTTCGCTGATGGACAGCTCAGCGGTGTGCCACAGGCAGCCGGTAATAGCCAGTTCAGTGTTCAGGTTACCGATGCTGTCGGCGCTACCCTGCGGGTTAATTACACGCTGTCGGTGACGGCTGCCGGGCCTCAGGCCACTGACCACAGCGCCACGCTTGTTGCCGGTCAGTCGGTCATGGTGAACCTGACCAGCGGTGCGACAGGCGGTCCGTTTACCGGTGCGCAGCTGCTTGATCAACCGGAAAGCAGTCTCGGCAAAGCTGAAATACATGCGTCGGGAAGTGAGTTTCAGCTGTTTTTCACCGCAGCCGCACAGGCCAGTGGCAGCGTCGCACTGCGCTATGTGCTGATCGGCCCTGCCGGCACAACACCGCCGGCCAGCGTGACGTTGACGATTACCGCCCGTCCCAACCCTGCGCAGGACGCAGACGTCGTTGGTCTGGTCAGCGCTCAGTATCGTGCCGCGCAGAGTTTCGCTCGCGCGCAGCTACGAAACTTCAGCGACAGGCTGGAACAGTTACACAGCGGCGGCGAACTCCCTTCGGACATCAACGGTATCCGCTTTTCGCTGCCATCGGCTCAGGCAGAGCATGATGCTGACGAGAAAATGTGGGTAACCGCGTGGCAGCAGAAAGCCTTCAATGATCACCGTCCGGCGCAGCCCTCTCTCCCCGCGCTGCCCTTCTCCACCGACAGGCAGGTACAGCGCCTGTCTTACTGGACAGGCGGCTATGTTGATTTTGGTGGTGATAAAGCCGGCGGCGTGCATTTCAGTCATACCACCGTGGGCGTGTCTACCGGTGCCGACTACCGCTTCACTTCCGCCGTCGCGGCAGGATTAGGTATTGGTTTTGGCCGTGACGTCAGCGACATTGGCGACAGCGGCACGCGGACCAACGGGCGCGCATTCAGCACAGCACTGTATGGCAGCTATCATCCAGGGACGTTCTTCGTGGACGGCCTGCTTGGGCATGGCGTGATGGACTTCGATAGCAAACGCGTCATCAACGGCACTTCCAGTGAAGCTCGCGGCAGCCGCTCCGGACGGCAGATTTTCGCCTCGCTGACCTCAGGCTATGAACTGCGAACCACAGATAGCCTGTTGTCACCTTATGGCCGCCTGCAGTATTACCGCACATGGCTTGATGGTTACAGTGAGTCCGGCGCAGGCGCATATAGTCTGGCTTATGCCCCGCAAACGGATTCTCAGATCATTGGTGGCGCCGGGCTGCGCGGTGAACATCGGGTAACGAGCGGTCAAATCGCGCTGCGCTTGCAGGGCCGTTTGGAGTATGCGCAGACACTCAGCAACAATGGTATCGCTCGTGTAGGTTATGCTGATACGGGCAACGACACGTGGCGAGTACCGCTGACCGAGCCGAGCCGCCAGACGTTAACGGCAGGCACCGCGGTCGATTTTCTGCTGCCGCACAATATCACGCCCGGAATCGCTTACCAGGGAACGCTGGGGCTTGATGCACAGCGAACCCGCGACCAGATGATTATGATTCGGGTGAATATTGGATTCTGAGTAGAGAGTTGCGGGGTTGGATAACTTACTGATGAGGCAAAGACTCATCACAAAGCAGAAGACACCAGTTGGAAGCTGCAGCTACTCAGTTCCATACACTGTCGATGTAAAGCCCAGCCTCTGACAGCAAAACCTAAAAAGCGTCCTTCGCGACGCTTTTTCATATTTATAAGACTTATTTCTGGCCAGGGCTAAATCAGACATCGCTCTCAGCCAGTCGCAAAAGATTATCACCCGGCTTTGAATATGCCCGGCGCGGTTTACTGTTGCTGTTGCTTTTGTTCCGCCTCTTTCTGTTTTTTGGCGGCCATGTGGTGGCCCACCGCGCAGCCAGCTGCCGCTCCGGCAACGCCATGATGAACCAGATGACCTGCCACGCCGCCAGCGACAGCGCCTTTCAGGCACCCTTTTGCCTCTGCCTGGGCGCTAACGACTAAAAGAAGGCCTGCCGCTGCCAGGGCCGCAATCCACTGTTTTTTCATTGCCGTAAATCTCCATAAAGATACGTGTTATGTCAGTAATGCTGAGCATAGCCTGGCAGAACTGACGGCGTGATATACAGGGGTTAAACGGTGAACTTTGTTACCTATGGTTACGCTTATGCAGCAACGGTCTGATCAGGACAAAGGCAGTTAGGGCGCAAAACGCACCGGTATCTTTTCTTTCAGATACGCAGGCCGCATGGGAATGGTGTTGGCATCTATCGCCTGCTTTACCGCATCGATAGCAACGGCGCACAGATCAGCATCTCCGCCCTGCGCAGTGACGTTTGTCGGTGGCTGGCCTAAGGGTTGCGTAATGACCAAATCACAGGTCTTACCGTGATATAAATTCGCGTCAAAAAACCGATACTGTATTGCGGAAACGGCCTGACAAAGCCACAGATGGGTATCTTTATTTGCTAATTGCGAGGAGGCTTGCGATTCGCACTGGCTTCTTATCTCGGAAGCGGTTGGAAACCTGAATGACTGCCTTGCTGTTTGTTTAGTATGGGACTGGCAGCCGACTAATAACATGACGGCGATAAGTGAGAGTGTTTTTTTCATCATGGCATCCATGCAAATCATTTATGCATTTATAGCATCCCGGATAGATTGCGGAAACCGTGCCTGCTATCGGGTTGCTTTCGCATTGGCAGCGAATACTCACCCCAGCAACCGACCGCATTCCAGATGTGAGAATAAACAGCGTAACGTCTCAAGCCAATTCGCAGACCCCATCAAAGGTTGCGAAATAAGGCCAGCGTGTTTTGGCCAGCCTGACATGCAGGGATAGGTTTCTGTTGAAAAGTCGGGACGGCTGCAGAATAAATTCAGCAAACATCTTTCTACCCCGCCCGACTCAATCCCCAATATGCACGTAAGTTATTGAGCGTCCTTAGTCTGATTTCTACTCAGGAACGCTCTGCCCTTTTTACGTCAGACACGAAATGTGTCTACCATCCCCCGCAGAGCGTGCGCCTGCTCAGAGAGAGACTGAGACGCCGAAGAGGACTCTTCAACCAGTGCAGCGTTATTCTGCGTGACACCATCCATCTGACTTACCGCAATGCTAACCTGAGAAATGCCCTGCATCTGTTCTGAAGAAGCCAGTGAAATATTATCCATGGCCTCTGCCAGTTCGCCCACCATGCTGACAATCTTCAATATGCTCTGCCCTGTACCTGCTGCCACCTCAACGCCGCTTTCGACCTGCTCAACGGCCTGTTCAATCAGCTGTTTGATGTCGCGAGCAGCATTTGCACTGCGCTGTGCAAGCGTTCTGACTTCACCGGCAACCACGGCAAAACCGCGTCCTTCTTCACCTGCCCGGGCAGCCTCCACGGCTGCGTTGAGCGCCAGAATGTTGGTCTGGAAGGCAATGCTTTCGATCACGGAGGTGATATCCCTTACCTTTGTCGCGCTCAATGAGATCTCATTCATGGTTTCAGACATACGCTGTACGTCGGCCTCACCTGCGCGTGCCAGCGTTGCCGCATCCCGGGCAGACCCAGCGGTCTGCTGCGCGCCGGCCGTATTACTTTTCACGGTGGCGGTAAGCTGCTCCATACTGGCCGCAGTTTCCTGCAGCGCTGCAGCCTGCTCCTCGGTGCGGGATGACAATTCTGTATTGCCCTGTGATATCTCATCCGCTGCCAGCGCCACAGAAGCAGCAGAGTCTTTTATCTTTGATACCAGACCACGCAGGTTTGCCTGCATGCCATCCAGAGAAGCCATCAGGCTGGTACTGTCATTGTTTCGCAGCGTTACAGGCGTCGTCAGGTCGCCAGAAGCAATGGTCGCCGCAAGTGTCTGCGCCTGCACTGGCTCGCCGCCCAGCTGGCGCATCAGTACGCGAATGGTCATAACGCATGTTCCCACTGCCAGCAGTGCTGATGCGGCCGCGAGCAACATCAGTATCAGCGATGCCCGGCGTGTCGCCTGACTGTTGGTTTCAACAGCGGACTGCGTATTTTTCATCTGAACCAGCGTCATGTCATTAAGCGCTTTGAGCAAGGTACTCTGCACCGGGCGCGTGACATTCAGCAGATAGGCAGTGGCTTCCTCGGCACGATTTTCAAGCCCGAGCCGGCCAGCCTGCTTCAGCGACGCAAGTGCAGGCTCCTCAGCTTCAGTAATGCGGCTCATGACTTCCCGCCCCTGCGGTGTTGAATCCTCCTGCATCACCTCAGCCAAAGCCTTGCGGCTGGCTATATACTGCGCTTCTTGTTTTTGTACGCGCTCCCATTCAGGCTTCATTGCCTCAATATCCGTTAAGAGCGCCAGGTTACGAACCGCAATGCCCATATCCCTGATGCTGCCACGCATATCCAGCACCAGCTGATACTTTTTCATTTTGACGTTAACCGCATCGTCCATACCTTTGCTCGCATTACTCAGGGCGTTGAGCGCAATGCCGGTACAGATAATAAAAAGTACAACAAGCAGGCCAAAGCCCGTTGCAAGTCGGGTGGATATTTTCATATTAATTCTCGCTGTAAGTAGATGAGAGTGTCAGATATGAATGTGTTATCGGCATTGTGTGACGCAGATTCATCACCCGGAATGGTTAATTTTAAAATTCATTTCGGACCTGTCGTTCAGATTGACGCAGCTACACATCGCTATATTAGTGACATTCTCAATATAAAATTAACCAACGAATTTTTGAGAGAAATAATTCTTGCATGCAAATAATCAATACCTAGCTCATAACCGTCCGCACCAGGAAATTTTTCACCGATATGCTACCGCTGACACCCTGTTCTTTTCCTGGCGCAATAATTCTGAATCCGCCGAGGGGAAATGGTAAAAACCATTGATTTTAATGAAAAAAATGATGATTGAATTTTCTTCGATTGACCTAAAATCGTGCCAACGTTAAACACCTGTTATCATCCAGCCGTAACGCCACGAAACCAGAACGAGAAAAATAGCCCGCAAAGTTTTTATAAAAGGTTAATTATTATTTACCATCCCCGCTTAACAGGTGACAGGTTGATATTAACGGCCGTAAGTATTTAGCAGGAATGGCCTGACGCGATCCCGAGTCAGGTGCCATAATTATTTCTAAAATATTTTCAATGAATATCGTCATCCGCGCCTGACTGACAGCGGTTCAGAAAATCTGTCTGGCAGGAAACATCGCATCTATCCTGAATGGTCAGGTTAACTTATATAATTCCTGTCTAAAAAGGCATTGCGCGTTGACTGTCAACGAGAATAATTCATCAGGGTGCTTATGCCCCAGTGAGCTGGCGTTTCGCCTTGTCATGTCGTGCTCTGGCATCAGCACAGAGATAGGCGGATGGGAGAGCATCGAAATGGTTCAGCGGTATGCTCACCTGGCACCGAATCATCTGACAGAGCATGCGAGGCAAATTGACGCGATTTTTGGCAGTCGTGTCCCAAATCAGTCCCACGGGAAATTTTGAAGGCTGAAGGAGGTTGTTAAGTGATTGATTTTGTTTGGCACCCCTACAGGATTCAAACGAATACAACAAGCACATGATTTTTAAGAAATATACTGCATTCGATTTTTGTTCATACCCCCATAAATACCCCCAGCTGACCAGTGTCTCAGATATGCCCACTGTTTATAACGAAATAACGAGCTGAATTCAGCGTTCGTAAACAACCTTCCTGCATGAATAAACCTGGTTCGAAAATGATTTGCTTAATAAAGTAGCCCGGCCCTTTGACGCTATTCAGGCTGCATTTCACCACAAACGAATATTTAGGTTCCTTTTGCCAGCGGGTACACAGGTGTGGTGTTTGCATAACCAGGATGGGATCCTCTGGTGACAAATATTGCCGATTTTACGCACATCCGATATAGGCAGCTCAACCTGGCAGGTGAAAACCATTTTTATTAATTAATTTCAGTAACTTAAAAACTGGTCTAATGACACCCCCATAAAAAAAGTGTACAGGTAATCACGTAAATTATTCTTTATTTTCATTGAGTTAAGAGACCTGCCGCCGCCACCATGAAAATGCAAAAATCAGCCGTTTTCCGCGGGGCCGCCGCCTCGTGGACAGGGTACCCTGCCGGGAGGACCCGCTCAATTTTCCACGTCCTGCTGGCCACAGTGATTGATCATCAACAAGCTGTTGGTCGGTTAAGAAAATGAAAGTCAGGCCCGAAAGGGTTTTGCCGAAACAGTGCAAAACCTTCAGGTTGTTGCAATGACTTCTCAGAAAGAGCGAACACTCCAACAAAGCCTAAGCCTTTAATCTGTTCGCGACCGTCACTTTGTCTGCTTTAGGAGAGCTGGAAGCCAGATATTTAATGAATAACTCACTGATTTTATTACGAGTGGTCACAGTGACCACCCGCGTCCTGAAGCTTAATCCAGCCCCCTCGTTTGAGGATAGCCCTGCTCTTCGGCCAGGTATAAATCTGTGAGCTGTTGTTTATATCATCAATTCTCACTTTAAGGATAAAGGCCATTCTGTCAAAGATTTCGTTTTTTATGGCGTCGGGGAATGTTTGATACTTCGCTCACGTCAGCACGCTCAGCCATCATCTGGCTGGCTGGCTGCTCAGGGGATGATTTTTTTCTGAATGAGGTTTTACCCGAAAAGTGCAAAACCCCAGACAGCGGCATTGCCTCTCATTTTGCTAATGCTCAACTGGAACTTAAGTCATTGATTTTTCCATTCGCCGTCACTTTGGCCCCGCCCGGATTGATGTCGACGGAATAGTCGATTAATACCCCTCAGATTTCAGTATCGAGGGGACTAGCGATCTCTCGCCTCACTTACCCTGCAAAATGCCCAAACATCACACCTGTTATTCCTGATAAACCCATCGCCAGGCTACTCCAGAAACTGATGCGAATGATACTGCGCATCACCGGTGCGCCGCCCACGATCGCAGCTAATGCCCCCAGAAATACAAGCGCCAGGAGAGCTGCTAAGACAATAACGGCTATACCTGAATACGTCATTGCCACAATCAAAGGAATCAGCGCACCCGCGGTAAAACTGCCTGCGGAGAACAGCGCAGCCTGAAGTGGCCGTGCACTGAGGGTA
>NZ_VOQX01000008.1:0-110956 GCF_016643525.1 Pantoea sp. Morm
GCGCGGTGGCGCTGTTCCGGCCATTCCAGGCGCGGAGGGCTTTTCGTTGCACCGCCGGTTCGTGCAGAAAGGGGTGAAATGCACGCCGGTAAAAACTTTTTGCCAGGTGCCGCAAAAACTTTTTGCCGTCGCCCCTTTATGCCCTCTCTTCGTCGATGCTCCTTTGCCCTTCGCCGCGACTGGATCGACCGAAACATGACAACCCACCTCAGAGGAGAAATGCCATGAACACACACAACGTCAACGTCAACACCGCCACGCCAGAATCTCCCAAAACATGGGTGAAGGGCAAAAGCCCGTCGGCTGAAAGCCTGGTTTTTGTGCGCGTGGAAACGGGCAGGCTGTTCGGCGAAGCGATAGCGCTGAATGACGGTAGCATCGTTTCAGTCAGCACGTTTGAGACGCTGGAAGAGTTGCAGATGCAGTATGAGGACATGGCGCTGATGACGGAAGACCAGGCCGACGCGATGTACTGCACCCGCCTGTTCAGGCCATGGGAGGAGATCAGCGAAACGCGCTGGAACGATCAGCTGAACGTGATGCCACCGCTGGACTGGCGCTCATCCCCGGCAGGCGAGACGTTTAAATCCAGCGAGATGTATTCGGGTCAGGTGACGCACATTTTTGCGCACATTCGCGGACGTTATTTCGAGTGCAGGGATTATGCCTGGAAGGCGCATGCGGATCTGGTGCTGGGTGCCGTGCTGGCAATGGCGGCAGAAAAAACGCATTAAAAAAGCAGGCCTGAGCCTGCTCCCTTAACGGTCGGTCGTGAAGCCACACGCGCCGGCCTTCATCAAAACATGAAAGAGGTTAACCCTATGTCTGATACGCGCATCCTCCCATACGCCAGCCCGGCTGTAAACCTTTCTGCGCAGGGCACGCTGCCCCCGGATCCCCTGACCGCCGCGCAGTTTATGGATCTGTACGCCTATATCTGCAGTGCCGGAACGTTTGCCGGATTCAGTGCCGTGCCCTGGGAAGAACTGGGCATGTGTGAAGTGCTCGATGAACCTACCGACGAGCCGGAAGGTTTACGTATTTATATGCGCGACCGCTGGCCCGTGGCCGTTCTGGAGTTCGATACAGGCTACAGGGTGATACCCGGCACAATCACGAACCGCTGGCTGCAGAGCTGAAACCTGCCGGGCAGTTAGCCGGATTGACTGAATTTTGTCCGCTGACGTGGTGCGTAACAGGTCGGCGGGATATACTGACAGCAGGGTGCAGAAAGGCTGCAGCCCTGCCCGAGAGGGAGAACTGACGGATGTCGGCAACCGATATGAACGAACTGAATACTAACCGAATCAACGCGGAGATCGCCAAGCTGATGGCGGAGACGCAGAAACTGAACGCAGAGGCGGGCAAGCTGAACCGCGAAACGTTCTGGTATCCCGTGGCGGTTTCAACCGGAATGATTGGCGCCGTCGCGACGATCACCGTGCTGATAATGAAAGGCCTGGGCTACTCCTGAGAGTGACCGGACGTACGCCACAGCCCCGCAAGGGGCTTTTTTTTTGCTTAACGTTCAGAACTGCGGCTGGCAGCGGCTTCAGCCGGTTAAAAGCGGGCGGCCCTGCGGGCCGGGAAAACCCGGTGCTGACGCACCGGCTCTCTCCCGGGGTCTGATCTTCTTTGCGTCTTCTCTCCTTTCTTCCCGCTGCTGCTCTCCTGAATCATTAAACCCATAAAGTCACGGACCATGGCCCCCTTCGGCTCCCCGGCAGGCCGGGTCGTCGAGCCCTACTGCGCTAACCGGCACAGCCGGTAAGCTCCGCCGGATCGCAAAGGGACGCGTTCCGGGCCTGACGGCTAGGGTCTGATGGCTGAGGTCAACCCCTGCAGCGGGCGTGCGCCCGCGCGTTCACTGGCCACAAAAAGCCGTGGCCGCTGAGGGCCGGACCGGCAGAGCCGTCCGGGGTGTGTTCATGCCGTTTTCATGCGCGGTGGCGCTGTTCCGGCCATTCCAGGCGCGGAGGGCTTTTCGTTGCACCGCCGGTTCGTGCAGAAAGGGGTGAAATGCACGCCGGTAAAAACTTTTTGCCAGGTGCCGCAAAAACTTTTTGCCGTCGCCCCTTTATGCCCTCTCTTCGTCGATGCTCCTTTGCCCTTCGCCGCGACTGGATCGACCGAAACATGACAACCCACCTCAGAGGAGAAATGCCATGAACACACACAACGTCAACGTCAACACCGCCACGCCAGAATCTCCCAAAACATGGGTGAAAACCCCGTCGGGGTACTGGCTCGTCCGCAAGGAGGCCCTGCTTGTATCTCTGGCCAGAATTGAAGGCGAACTGATGATGTATCACGCACTGAACCGGGCCGGGGTTGAAGTCAGCTCACCGGAGCTGGATTTTTGTCCGTGGGATGCGGCTGACATTGTGAAATCACTGGCAGATATGGGCGCAATTAACTCGTCCCGCGTGTATGACATGGTGAACGCGGTGAAAAAACTGGCGGTGAAGCTTGATGGCCGGGCCTGGGAGCGGGAAGAGATGCTGCTGCCGTATGACGTGGCGGGCTGTAAGGCAGATGCAGAAGCGGCACGCAGCGGATTAATCGCCCGCTGGACTGAAGAGGAAAAGCCGTTCTCTGTTGACGTGCACGGGGAAACCGAATACCCGGAGGATGATCCGGCTTATGGCACCTTCTGGCGTGCGGGCAGTATTCATCTGGGACGCGCCTGGACGGTAGCCGAAGCCATGGAGCTGGCCGCCGCCGCATGGCTTGAAGATGAGTGGGAGCCGCGCGCGCCTGACGAATGCGGGTTCGACAGCGATTTCGGGCGCGACATGGGCCCGGTGAGTTTCTTACCGCGCACCATCGTTATCCGTGATGACCAGCAAAGGAAAGTGCTGACGGGCGACGCCGTCAGTCTGCAGTGGAACGCGCACGTCACCAGCCCGGCAGAAATCAGCCGCCTGGCGTCAGAAAAGGAAGCGCTGCTGCGCGATGCCGCACAGGAAAGCGCATGGGACAACTTTGAAACGGCGAAGCAGCTGCGGGTCAGCGCTGAGGCCATCACGGCCGGAATAGCGGATGACGCCTGGCAGGGGCACCCCGATGTGATAGCCGCCGTAAAGGCTTTCGTGCGCCCGGTGCGTAAAACATGGTCACACCGCCTCAGCGTGAAGGGGCTGCCGAAGTTCATGGCGGAGGACATGGCGTTTCTGGTGTCCCTGAGCGACAGAGAAACCGGGTGCAGCAGCCATGAGCGGTATGAGCTGATGTACGGCGTGGGGCTGAGCATGGCGAACCACGTCAGCGGGGCAGTCAGCGACTGGTCTGCTTCTAAGCCAAGATTACCGGCACCGGTGGTATCGGCCTGGCTGCTGACGGGAGAAATACTGCGCGATCAGTTTGGTGATGAGGGCGAGCGCACCTGGGCGGCGGTGAAAGCGTCGCTGAAAGCGCACCTTGAGGTCAGCCTGGCTGAGCGCTGAGCCAGAGAAAAAGGCAGGGTAACCCTGCCATTTCCCGCCCCTGAATTCCGCGACGAACACGGGGCCTCACAGAAACACCGATCCACTTGCAGGAGATCAATATGTCTACAGGACCCATTCTGTCACCGGATACACAACCAGTAAACCCCGCCATCAGCGGGTCAGATGAACCCGTCACCATGAGCGTGATTGAAGAGATTGCCGCGACGGCAGAGGGAACAGAGCGACCCGCGCTTATCTGGGGCAATACGGACAGGGCGACCACGGCGGCGGAAGCGCTGTGGGTATTTGCCCGCAGGACCGGCCTCGATGGCCGGGGTGATGATGCGTTTACGGCGGTTCAGGACCTGATCGCCAACCTGATGCACCTGTGTGAACAGGAAGGCATTACCGGAGAGGGCGTGACGTTTGCATCGCTGGTCAGCCTCGCGGAGATGCATTATCAGGCTGAGCTGCAGGAGTGACCAACGAGTCATAAAGGGGCCTGCGGGTCCCGTATGCGTCAGTCAGGGCGGCAAAAGGCGGGCGGCCCTGCGGGCCGGAAAAACCCGGTGCTGACGCACCGGCTCTCACCCTTCGCCTGCGCTTTCTCCCGGGGGCTGATCTTCTCTGCGTCTTCTTTCCTTTCTTCCTGCTGCAGTCATTCTGCTTTCGCTTTTTCTTCTGCCGGAATTTCCCCTGAATGACCACCCCCATAAGGTCACGGACCATGGCCCCCTTCGGCTCCCCGGCAGGCCGGGTCGTCGAGCCCTACTGCGCTAACCGGCACAGCCGGTAAGCTCCGCCGGACCGCAAAGGGACGCGTTCCGGGCCTGACGGCTAGGGTCTGATGGCTGAGAGTCAACCCCTGCAGCGGGCGGGCGCCCGCGCGTTCACTGGCCACAAAAAGCCGTGGCCGCTGAGGGCCGGACCGGTAGAGCCGTCCGGGTTGTGTTCATGCCGTTTTCGCGCGCGGTGGCGCTGTTCCGGCCATTCCAGGCGCGGAGGGCTTTTCGTTGCACCGCCGGTTCGTGCAGAAAGGGGTGAAATGCACGCCGGTAAAAACTTTTTGCCAGGTGCCGCAAAAACTTTTTGCCGTCGCCCCTTTATGCCCTCTCTTCGTCGATGCTCCTTTGCCCTTCGCCGCGACTGGATCGACCGAAACATGACAACCCACCTCAGAGGAGAAATGCCATGAACACACACAACGTCAACGTCAACACCGCCACGCCAGAATCTCCCAAAACATGGGTGAAGGGCGACCCGATCCCGGGCCTCAGTGCGGAGGTGGCGGAAAATCTGGCCAGTCTGAATGCGCTGAGCGGCATGAAGCTGACCCGTGCGGAAATGCGCGAATTTCTGCATGTCTCCCTGCATGACCTGATGGAAGCGCTTTACCGGACACAGGTCGGGAACATGCTGCCGCAGGCGTCCATGCGGGCGCTGGTTGAGGCTGCGCACATTGTGCATGACGGCTTTGGCGAGGCGGGGGATGTGCTGTGGGGCAACGCGTGCAGCCGTCTCAAAGACTGGCTTACGAAAGGCCGGACGGGCGGACAACAGGCGTAAAAAAAGCGGGGCCTTAACCCCCGCTTTCCTCACGGTCAGGCGTATTAGCGCCGCCGGACCCATCAAAAACAACAACTCAGGAGAGTTTTATGATTTCTGACAGCGACATCCTCGCACAGGCGCGCGCCTTTGTATACGGGCTGAGGGGCGGAAAGGGCGTACACGTGCCCGCGATGACCTTCAGGCAGTGGCCGCGTTTTATGCGGCTGGTGCATCAGCTGCAGGCCGTCACCCCGGAATAACTCGCAGGGGCCACCTCCTGAGAGGTGGCCAGCAGAAACCTTTACACGCATAGCAGAGGTACAGAACATGAACATGTCACAGACAATGAAGCGCGCGCTGGTTCCCGGTCAGGTCGTTTATTCGATTCTTTATAATCGCGGTCGCGGCGTTATTGTGTCCATCCAGGGCGAGCAGAACCCGGCGTCAGTGGGATCGCTTTCTGGCGTGGTTTCGTACGGTGGAAATGCGACCTTTAATATTGCCTTTGAAAACGGCGATATTACGCGTGGCCTTCCTGAAAGCATTCTGTACGGCAGACAGTGGCAGATATTCGATGAAATTAAATCGCCAGCGGAAACAGCAGAAATACTGAAAAATGCAGAGGAAGAAGAGCAGCGCCGCAGGCAGGAGAGTGAAGAAGAAGCCCGGCAGTTTAAGGCAGAATGTGAGCGGCTGAAGTCAGCACCTGAATATTCTCAGTTGTCGCAGGAAAAAAAAAGGAGCCGTACAGGTCACCGGTAATTTACGCCGCGAGCTTAAAGCAGCGTTCCCGGGGGTGAAGTTTTCAGTCAGAAAACGCGGCTATGACAGCGTCAGCGTGAACTGGACGGACGGTCCGACCGAAGAGCAGGTTAAAAGTATTACGGGTAAATACCGCGACAGTTATTTTGACGGCATGCAGGATATGTCTGTTTCCTGTTCTTCGCCGTTCAATGAAATTTATGGCGGCGTTGGCTACGTTTTTGTGGACCGTGAGTATTCGGACAGTATGAAAAAAAGAGGCATCGGGATCCTCAAGGTGAAATATGATCACCTGATTGGCGACGAAGAAATTACGCTTTCCCGTTATAACGCCGGAGAACTTTACAACGTCCGACCGGACTACTTTGGACACGGGGGCGGTGTGCAGGGTGAAATCAATAAAATTTTGTCAGTTACCACTGAGTAGTCAGTCGGGAGCCTTCGGGCTCCTTTTTTTACCCTTCCTGCCATGCTCTTTTATTTTTAATCGTGAGTGCATCCGGATCATCGTTGTTTGCTGAGGGTGGGGATCTTTATTCCTTGATAGCCCGCACCGCGCCACTGAAAAAAATTGCTCCTGCCTTAAAGGCCAAATCATCAGGAAAATTCCGGACTTATTATTGCGTTCAGGTAATGAATGCGTATTTAAATCTTTCTGACCCGCATCGGCTATATCATTGCGGAAAGGCGACGCGCGGAATTTTACCTGCCTTGATACCTTTGTAATGACCGTCAATGAGCATAGCGTAATTGTAACGGTTCTGAATGGTGACCGGGATATTTTTCATCCCCGCGTTGTACATGCCGACCGCCAGCCAGTTCGTGCCGTACTGATTGAAATTACGGCGCAGCAGCATCGCGCCGATGTAAATATTCAGGCACGGATCGGACATCAGCTTATCCCGGTTAAGGCCGGGGTACTCTTTCTGCAATCCCCGCATGGTAACGGAATTAATCTGCATAAGGCCGTAATCGCTGCTGCCGGGTTTTCCGTTACTGGTGACATTCGTATTAACCGCCCGGGGGTTGTAGCGGGATTCCTGCCACGCTATAGCGCGTAGATAATCGGGATCGATGGAATACCATTGCCCTGCATTAATAAAGCAGTCTGCGCGCGCGCTGGCGTTTAAAATGCCTGTTGCCAGCAGGGCCGCAGCGCACATAAATAAGCGCATTGCCGCTCCTGATTTGAAAAGTTCGGGGGTGCCGGTACATCCAATAATATCATAAGAAAGTGTTTTTTACACACCACTCGCAAAATTATTTATGCAATATTATACATTCAAAAACAGTGAGTTAGTTAAATTTTGTAGAAACATTAGCCAGTGAAGGGATTGCTACACAGTGCTTAGCAAGTACCTGAACTGTGTTTCGGGTGTAACTTTGTAGTGTCTATAATAAAATCAGTGGTTTATACATACAAAGTTATAACTTGTGTCTACGCAGGCACTTGATATACCCTTCTGAGTTACTGCGCAGTGTTCAATAATGATGGTTTTTTGACCCTCTGTTTTCAGTGGAGTGTTACATCCAGTTGTTGAAGCTAAGCATGGTCACTATTTACACATACTATTAAATCGAGGGAATAATATGTCAGAGGCTGCAAGATCCAAAACCAACAGAGTTAATCTCACCGTTCCTTTTTCATTAATAGAGAAGGTTGATCATCACGTCGAGAAAAGACTTGAAGATGGAGAGTCACGAGAAACTGCTAATCGCTCTGCTTTTGTGATGGAAATGTTCAAACTCGGTCTTCGTGTTTATGAAAATAAGATCAGTAAAGATGCCTCCGAGAAGACACTTGATCAGAAACTTGAGTTTATTGCTAAAAATGTTCTTGTTAGTGGATTCATAACTGACGCCATTTTCGGCATACAAAAGGAAACAGTCGATCCCAGTAAAGTTGTTAAAAACGAGATGATGTTAGATCCAGAATGGGTCAAGGCAGTTAATGAGCGAGTGGCAGGGAAATTACAGGAATATTTCAAGTAATGCTATTGAGGGCCGAAATCCGGCCCTGCTGTTCTACCCGAAATCAATCTTCTTTCTTCTTTTTAGCCTCGCGAGCTTCCTTTCTGCGAAGCTTTTCTTCCTCTTCCTTTTGAGCCGCCCGGATATAACGACGCAGCGTCAGCGCATTTATACCGTACTGCTTATAAATCTGCACGCGCGTGTGTCCACCCTTCAGAACGGCATTGACAGCCTGATCCCTGTCTCGTTTGGAAAGCGGATTTCGGTTGTCATATTTAACCCGCATTTTCTTCGTTTCAGGCGCGTTCTTTTTTTCTTTCCACGCTTTTTTAACTACTCCAATGCTGACCCCGAGAATATCTGCGGTCGCCTGAAGCGTCTTACCCTGCATCCTGAGCCTGACTACACTTTCATAAACTTCAGGCGGAATCACGCGATAATCATCGCTGTGACCCACGTATTTAATCAGGGTATCGGTGGTAATGCTGAATTCACTGAGAATATCCTTTCTCAGGGTTCCTTCGGCGAGTTTTTTCTTAATAACCTCAACGTCTTTTTTACTGAGCTTTCTGTCGCGCTTTTCTTCGAAGAGTACAAGGCCATCACGGAAGGCGATTTTTTTGACCGCATTATATACCGCCGCCCGGCTTAATCCGCAGGCCTCTTCTATCTGATTAAGCGTTTTCTTTGGCTCGCCATGATACATATCGGAGACCATCTGCCATTGCAGCCATCGATATTCCATGGCGGACATTCCGCGACGGATTTTTATCAGCTTATACACGTAGGCCTCAGAGCACTTAATCTCAGCGCATATTTCTTTTACACGTCTTCCCTGCAGAAGCAGCTGCAGAACTTTATCTTCATCAGGCGAATCCGAGCGTTTCTTTCGTCCTTTTGATGGCGGGTTAATTTCGTTTTTTTCACCCTCATCCGTTAATGATCCCTGCGCCGGCGCTTCCTGTTTGCTTATTATTTCTGTCTGTACTCCGCCGGTCAGTCTGACGGGACTGCCCGTCAGTATGGGGTTATTTATAACAGCCTCATCCGGCGCATCCTGAGCGGTGACCATGACCGATTTTTCTAATCCGGCCTTCAGCCTTCCCGCCTGCCATAAATTAACGCCCGGCCGGGGAAGGGGAGCCAGAAATTCCTGGCTTAATAATATCCAGATTTCCGGATCTGCCCGGCAAGTATCACTGCGAATGAATGTGCGGGCCCGTTCCGAAAAGGCTGCTGCAAGCCTGCCGGGTATGCGACGGCTCAGGTAAATCAGAAAGGGAATGGTCACCACGCGGCAGGCATACCACCGGTGTCCCATCGCTTCAACCTCAAACCATCCGGGGTCCCGCGCGTAATGAAAAAGGGCTTCCTGAGTCAGCTTCCATAAGGATTCCTCATCATTTGTCTTAAAAAATGCCGCAGCTATCCCTGCCGGACTGGCCATATGAAGCATTAATTCTGCTGGCAGCGTCATTCAATTCTCTACTTTATTCAGTCAGTTATCTGTGTGTACAAGCGGATTCGTTCTTTACGATAAAATAAATAGATCAGTAAGATCAATAACTTATATTGAAGTTGGGGATCTGTGAGCGTAAAAAAGCGTCAGCCAGTTAAGAAACCGTAAGTTTCTGTAGCTTTCTGCTTAATCCGTAAAGGAGGTGTAACAGGACAACTGAAAATTTGACTTACTGCCTTATCGGCAGCTGAACGGGATAATTTAACCGACTGATCATTATAACCCTAACCAAGGAATTTACCTATGAAGGGCGCATTAACTACGTGCTTTAAGTACTGCCGCAAGGCAGGGGCGGTAGCGTGGCAGAAACTGAATCGTCTCACGCTGCTTTCTTCCATCGCGATCCTGTCCGTTCCGGCCTTCCAGGCACACGCTGAAGACCTGTTCTCAGGCGGTAAAACAACCATCTCGGATACGTTCGGAAGTGGATCCACCGTGGTGTGGATTCTTTATATAATTGAGATACTTGCGGCCGTTTTCACCTACGTGAAGACAAAGAACCTGGCCATGTTCGGGGGCATTGCTGCGGTAATGGTGTTTATTAACGTTGCCTTCGGCATCATTCCAACTTAAGCCGAGCTTATGGAAAAACGTAACCGGTTTCAATATGCGGCTACGTTTTCCGAGCAAAGGCGCTTCGTGGGGCTTCCACCGGATGAGTTTTTTGTCTACGTGCCGCTGGCACTGCTGGCCATCTTTCTCAACATGTGGATTTTCGGCCCCACGCTCTTAGCCGCCGTGGTTGGAATACGTCACCTCAAGAAAGGCCGCGGATCTCAGTATCTTCTCAACCTCGCGTACTGGTGCCTGCCCACCTCAGTGATGCGCTTTTTCATCGGCATCCTGCCCGAAAGCTACAAACGGCACTGGGTCGCCTGACCCCCTACCGGAGAAATCATGGAATACAAGCTGCGCTCTGCGGGCAACCGCAATATGGCCGTGGCCATTATGGTGCTGCTCGTTATCACCATTCTTGCGCTGGTCCTCTGCTGGCGCATTTACAGCGATAACCGGGCGCTGATGAATCAGCTCGTCAGCAACCGGCAGACCATAGTGGTGCCCTACGGCGCCGACACGCCGTTCAGCTTCACGGGAGAGCGCGGCGACGCCCGCTACCTGCGCCTGATGGCGCTGGCGTGGCTGAACCTTCGCCTCAACATCACCGACAGCAACGCGGATGCGAGCCACGAAATGCTGCTCGCCGCCGCTTGCGACGGCGCGGATAAAGCCCTGAAGGGCGTGCTGGCCGACGAGGCTTCGCGCGTAAAGGGCAACAGCGGCGGGTCGGTGTTCTATCCCAAAGATTTTGGCGTCTGGCCTGATAAAGGCATCGTTGATATCAGCGGCGACCTGCAGCTCAACTACGGCCTGCACGACGCCCGTCCTGTTAAAAAGCACTATCGCATCCGCACGGACACCCGCAATAACCGTCTCTGCTGGAGCGCGTTCCTGGAGGTTCCCGATGCTTAAAACCCTTGCCCCGTCCGCTGCCGCGTTGCTTCTCTTTCTGCTGGCGGGTGCCCTGATGAACCGGGCTTCAGCCGAACAGCTGACCCTGAACCCCGGCGCCCGCGTGAACGCGGCGGTGAGCAACAACAACCCGAACTACCTGCGCGTCAGCGACGACCGCATCCTCAGCGTTCAGGCCGCGCAGGGCGTGATCAGCGCCAAATCGCCCACGCCGGAAGGCGCGATTGTGTTCTCCACCGTTACCGATAAGCCCTTCACCCTGTTTGTACAGACGGCGTCGGGCTTTGCGTTTTCTCTGCAGGCCACGCCTGGCAAGCGGGCAGGGCTGAGTCTGACGGTGGATAACCGCGAGGTGCAGGGCACGGAAGAGGCGCGGGCGTTCGAGCAGAAGCAGGACACCTACAGCGCGCTGATCAGCGGCCTGGTGGGCCGCTTTATCAACAACCGCAAGCCTGAAGGCTACGTGTTCAGCAAGAACACCGACGTCCCGGTGAGCGGGGCGGTAAGCAGCGCGTTTGCCCTGCGTCCGGTGACGGCCTGGCAGGGTGACCGCGTCCGCATCGTGCGCACGGAGCTGACCAGCCTGTCGTCGCAGCGCCTGCGACTGAGCGAGCGCTACTTCTGGAGCCCGGGCGTGATGGCGGTGGCGTTCCACCCGCAGCTGGATGCGCTGGAGCCGGGCGCGAAGGTTTCCGTCATCACCGTGTTCCGCACGAAGGGAGGCGCCGATGAATATTAACCGTCTCATCCAGGGCAAGCAGCGCCGGCTGATGACCTACATTGCCGGGGCGGTGGTGCTGGTTATCGTCGGCCTCTGGCTGGCCAACCGGGGCGCGTCCGGACACGCGTCGAAAAAGGCGGACAAGGCGGAGGTCACTGCCGCCGAGCCCAACCTGACCGGCGGGTCCGTCACCAACTCGTTTGACGGTGCGGGGCAGGGCTCACTGCTGGTCAGCGCGCAGAACCGTGAAAAGGAGGCGCGCGAGCAGCTGGCCGGGATGCAGAAGGACTTTAAATCACTGAAGGACCAGATGTCGGACGTGATGAGCAACAACCAGTCGCTGCAGAAGACCGTGGGCGAGCTGATGGACAAGCTGAAGGAACAGCAGAATCCGCCAAAGCAGGGCGCGTCCGCACAGGCCGGCGGCAATGCGCCTCCGCGTGCCGAATACGCTTTTTCACCTCCGGCGCCGCAGCCGGGGCAGATTGACAGCGCAACGTTCGACTATTCGCAGTTTGAGCCAAAGGCAAAGGACACCTCTTTCTGGGTCCCCACCGGCACCTTCTCTGACGCCATCGTCATTGAGGGCGCGGACGCTAACGCCTCAGTGCGCGGCGAAAACAATCTCGTCCCGATGCAGTTCAAGCTCAAGGGGCTGGCGCACCTGCCGGGCAACAACAAGCTGGTGCACCTCGACAACTGTTTCGTGACGGCAGCGGCCTACGGCGATATTTCCAGCGAACGCGCCATCGTCCAGCTGCAGCGCCTTTCCTGCATCATCGACGGCAAGCACATCGATCAGGCCGTTAAGGGGCACGTGGCCTTTTACGGCAAGAACGGCATCAAGGGCGTGCCGGTCATGCGCAACGGAAAAATTCTCGGGCTGGCGTTTACCGCCGGTGCGCTGGGCGGGCTCGGTCAGAGCGCCTCGCAGGTGGGTCAGACGGTCACCGGTATTGGCGCCACCAGTTCCATCAGCGGCGGTGAGGTGGCGCGCGGGGCGATTGGCGGTGGCGTGGGCAAAGCGGCCGACAAGCTGGCCGATTACTACATCGAACGCGCCGAGCAGTATCACCCCATCATCCCGATTGGCGCGGCTAACCGCGTGGAGGTGGTGTTTATCGAAGGTTTCCGCGCGAAGTTCATCGAGGACGAGGAGGCAGCGAAGCTCGCAAAAGAGCAGAAGCGTACCGGCGGCGAATCGCAGGATACGCAGACGCAGGCGCGGGGCAACAGCGGCCTGCCGCCTGACCTGGTCGGGCGCCTGGGGGATGCCACCCGCCTGAACGTGAACGACTTTGTGGCACCCGTCAGCGGCAACGGCGGACAGCAGCGGGCGACCCCGCAGGGCGTGGCGCAATGACGGCGGGCAAGATGCGTATGGCGCACGCCGAGCACTGTGGCTGGATGGTGTTCACCGAACGCAACGTGACCTGCTTTGGACGTGAGGCGGACGGCCGCGTCGCCGGGCTGCAGGCGATGGGCTTTGGCGTCAAGAAGCTCTACTGCAAGCCCGGCCTCATCCCTGATGACGGCTACGTGGCGCTCTTTGGCGAAACGCTGCGCCGCCTGCTGGAAGTGTCCCCCGGCGACACCTTTGCGCTGGGGCTGCTGTCCCGTCTGGGCACCAGCGGCAAAAACGGCGACCTCTTTATCGACTTTACCGAAGTGACTGACCTCAACGGAGATCACCATGAATAACCCCTTTGATGAACGCGACACGTCACCTGAACAGGGTGCTCAGCCTGCACATTACATGGTCACCGGACAGACCGGCGCCGGGAAAAGCACGCTGATGATGAATCTGTACAAGCCGTTTCTGACTCCCCCTGAAGACGGAGAAAATCATGAATAAAGTACGCTTCCTCACCCCCTTTGCGCTGGCCGCTCTGCTCAGCGGCTGCGCGGGCATGAACAGCGAGTTTGAGTTTGATAAGCCGGCGAAAGATACCGGCGTCTGGATGTCGCAGGCCGACGATATGTCTGCGGGCAGCAGCGGTAACGCTCCCGCTGCAACCGGTGCAGGCATGACCGGCGCGGGCATCCGCCTCGACGACTACCGCCTGATTGATACCGGCAACATCCGGCTGGATCCGCAGGGCGAAGCGCCGGGCAGCGGACAGAACTGGCGCGAGGGGATACCGGTGCGCGTGGCGTCAGCCGGCACGGTACGCCCTTTCACGCGTGATAACGGCGCGCTGGGTCCTGCGGGTAACCAGACGGCTTACTGCAGTGCGGCACACTGCTTCCCGGAACCGTCCGCCGCGTTTCGCCGTCCCGACGGCGTGGCGCGCATCTGGATCGCACCTTACGTTTCCCCGGACAACAGCGTCCACATGGGGGAGGTGATTTACAGCGTTTCCGGTCACGGCGACTGGAACGGCATTCTGATGTGAGGTCTGCATGAAACTACCTAAAGGCCTGCGCTTTGACCCCCTGAACGTGGTGGAGACGGTGGCGGGGATCCTCGGCGAGCGCGACACCACCGGCGAGACGCGGGAAAAGCTGCAGGAAATGGACTTCCCGCACATCCGGGACCTGCTGCCCTATAAGGATTACGACAGCGAGAGTCAGATCTGGGTTAACAAAACGTCCGTGGGATTTGTGGTGGAGTCGCAGCCGCTTATCGGCGCCAACGAAAAGCTCGCCGACAGCCTGGAGTACCTGCTGCGCGACGTGGCGCCCCGGGATATTCCGCTGCAGGTGATGCTGGTCTCCAGTCGTGCGGTTAAAGAGCAGGTTCAGCACGGGCTGAAAAACTTTGCCTGGCAGGGGCACCGCGCGGGTGAGTGTAATGACATTACCGCACGCTTTTACCTGAACGGCGCGCGTTACACCTACGGCAACGGTCTTGATCATCCGCTGACCCTGCGCGACTACCGCCTGTTTTTCATCTGGGCGACGCCGGTTAAGAACGTTACCGACACGGACCTTATCCGCGTGCGCGACGTCCGGCGCAACCTCCTGAACGCCCTTAACGCGGCGGATATCTGGTCCTCCGCCATCGGCGTGACCGAATTCAGCAGCGTGCTGCGCGAGTTTCTGAACCACGACCCGGCGCGGCTTGAGCGCTACGACAGCAACTATGACCCGTCGGCGGACCTCAGCACGCAGTTCGTAGACCGCACCACGTCCTGGCGCGTAAAGCCCTCGCACATTCGCATCGAGGGCAGCGATCGTCAGAGCCGGCCCTTTGCCGCACGCATGGTGAACCTGAACCTCGACACCAACCCGCAGGAGCACTACCTGTGGCAGAACGGCAACATCATTCAGGACCTGATGTCGCCGACCAACGGCATTCCGTGCCCTTTCATCTTTACGATGGTGCTCACCACCGAGGACCAGATGAAAAGCCAGGGGGAGGCCAACGCGAAGTTTCTGGCGCTGGACTCGCGCGTGAACACCAGTTACGCCAAGTACATTCCGGCCACCAAACGCCAGCACGCGGAGTGGAGCGACGCCCGCACCCGGCTGCTGGCCAACCAGACGTCGCTGACCAGCTACTTCTGCGGGCTGACGCTGTTCTGCCCGGATGACGATGACCTGACGTCGCGCTACACCGAAAAGGCGCGCAACGCCTGCGCCGCGCAGGGGCTGCGCTTTGTGCGCGCGGACTTTATGCAGCTGCGCAACCTGCTGGCGACCGTACCCTTTGCGATGACGGACAAAAAGCTGCGCGGCGACTGCCGCAAGACCGGCGCCATCCAGCGCTCGGAAACATTCCACGCGGTGAACCTGATGCCGGTCATCGGCGATAACAAGCTGTGCGCCTCGGGCATCCTCATTCCGAGCTACCGCAATCAGGTCGCGTTTATCGACGTGTTCGATGAGAGCCTGCCTAACACCAACTTTAACTGGTTTATGTCGGGCACTTCAGGGGCGGGCAAATCGGTGCTGGCCAACTCCATTGCGCGCTCGGTGCTCGACAAGGGCGGTACGGTGGCGGTGCAGGACATCGGGGATTCCTATAAGGCGGCCTGCAGCAGCCTAGGGGGCACCTACATTAACGGCGAGTCGCTGCGGTTCAATCCGTTTGCCAACGTCACGAACATCACCCTCGCCGCCGAGCGTATCCGCGATCAGCTGTGCATTCTGGCCAGCCCTAACGGCCTGCTCGATGAGGTGCACGAATCACTGATTCTCGAAGCCATCACCGAGTCATGGCCGCAATACCATCAGGATATGCGCATCGACCACGTCATTGACTACCTGAAGGCGCGGCAGGCGGAAATCACCCGTGAACACTCGTCGCTGATTGGCGGACGTATTGATGAGATCACCACGCTGCTCAGCAAATACAGCACGCGGGGCATTTACGGCCATTTCTTCAACTCGTCAGAACCCACGCTCAAGCCTGACCTGCAGTTCGTGGTCACCGAGCTGGGCGACCTGCGCAAGCAGCAGGATCTGCTCTCGGCCATTCTGTTCACCATCATGATCTGGAACGAGAACATGATGTACACCACGCCGAGGAGCCAGCGGAAGATGAACATCATTGATGAGGGCTGGAAGCTGCTCGGCGGCTCCAGCAAGAAAATCAAAGACTTCATCGAGGAGGGCTACCGTACCGCCCGCCGTCACAACGGCTCTTATGGCACGGTCACGCAGGCCATACGCGATAAGAACCTGTCCACGGCGGCGCTCGCGGCCTACGACAACAGCTCGTTCAAGTTCACGTGTATGCAGGACGCCAAGTCGTTCACCACCTTCCAGAAGGAGGAGCCGCACGCGTTCAGCGAGCTTGAATGGGAGCTGATTCGTAAGTTCCCGCCGGCGAAACAGGCGCGCTACAGCTCGTTCCTGCTGAGCGTCGGTGAGTACTCCAGCTTCCACCGTCTCATTCTCGATCCGCTGAGCGACGCGCTGTTTTCCTCAAAGGGCGACGACTTCACCTACCGCGAGCAGCGGCTGCGCGAAGGGGCGGACATTAAAGATGTTCTCTTTGAGATGGCCGAGAACGACGCGCACAAGCGCGACATCATCCACATGCTGCGGGAGATGCAACTTTGAACAGCAAACACCTTATTGCGGGCTGCGCCCTGTCGGTGGTCCTGAGCACGGGCGCCTGCGCGGCGGCCTGGTTCTTCTGGCTTAAGCCGCCGGAGCTGGTCACCTTCGACATGAAGGGCACCACCAACACGCTTATCCGGCAGGCGGCAAAGCTTGATCTGACCGAAGAGCAGCGCCACGCGCTGCTGTCGCGCTTCGACCGCAGCGTCACCACCGCCACCGGTGAATATGCCAGCGAGCACGGCGCGGCCATCCTGGTCAGCCCTGCCGTCGTCACCGGCCTCCCGGATGCGACCCCGGAAATTCAGGCACGCCTGGCGGAGCTGATGAAGGCCGGCTCACAGCAGTAACCCTGCCCGATCACCCCAACCCGGGAGCCTCCCGATGAAAAACACACTCAGTCCGGAAATGCTGGCCTGGCGTCAGGCGCACATCCGCTGCGCCGCGCTGAAGCTCCGCTACCGCAGGCTCTGCAGCCGCGCAGATACGCCATCGACGCTGCTGGCCGACACGCTCCGGCAGACCGAGTCCGCACAGGCGGCCTGCCGCCGGATCAGAAAACCGCACACATCCTGAAGGAGCGGATATGTACAGCATTCCTTACCCCCGTCAGTGCCGGGCCGCGCTGCTTCTGCTCAGCCTCTCGCTGTCGCAGGCAGCCGGGGCCGCTGAGCTGGGCACCTTTGGCGATACCTGGGACATCCGCGAGCACAACCTCATCACCGTGCTGAAGCGGAACCTGGAGCAGCACTTTGCCGGTAAGTCGCAGGCGGAAATTGAGCAGGAGATGCAGAAGAAGGTGGAGGACGAGGCGATGCGGCCGCCGCCGGTGGAAGGTATCACCACCGCGCGGGAGACGCGCAGCCGCCTGTTCGACCCGTCCTTTACGGTGCAGCGCGATATCGCCGATCAGAACGGCGTCGTGTTTGCCCATAAGGGGCAGAAGGTGAACCCGTTTGACGTCATTCCGGTGTTCGACGAGACCCTCTACTTCATTGACGCCGACGACGAACGTCAGATTGCCTGGGTGAAACAGCAGGTCCCGCAGACCACCACCTCGCGCGTCATCCTGGTGAACGGCAACGTGCGCGACAGCGCAGACGCCCTCGGCAGCCGGGTCTACTTCGACCAGACCGGCAGCATCACGAAGAAATTCGGCATCACCCAGGTTCCTGCGGAAGTGAAGCAGGCGCCCGGTCAGAAACGCTTCCTTATTACTGAATTCGGTCTTCCTGACCGCTAACGGAGTCAGACATGAAAAAGTTAATCCTTGCCACCGCCCTGACCTTTTCCCTTGCGGGCCACGCTCTGGCGGATGCAGAGACCTTCACCGACGCCCAGAAGGCGCAGATTGGTCAGGTGGCCGCAGATTACCTGCGCGCTCACCCGGAAATCCTGATTGAAATGAGCCAGAAGCTGCAGGCGCAGGCGCAGAACAAACAGATGGCGTCGGCGGCGGGCGCCGCGCTCGACAACCAGGACGCGCTGCTGAACGACCCGACCGCCCCGGTGCTGCACCCGAAAGGCGACGTCGCGGTTATTCAGTTCTTTGACTATCAGTGCATCTACTGCGCCAAAGTCGCCCCGACCGTTGAGCAGTTCATCAGCAACAATCCTGACGTGCGCTTCATCTATAAGGAATGGCCTATCTTCGGCAGCCGCTGGCCGGCTTCCATTCAGGCGGCAAAGGTCGGTCTCTCGCTGTACAAAACGGGCGGGGCAGAGGTGTACCACCGCTATCACGCAGCGCTGTACGCCACCGGACATAACGAAGGCAAACTGCTGGATGCGGACATTCGCAGCGCGGCCGTGAAGGCCGGCATTACCTCGACGCCGAAGGCGCAGGTCGAGGCAATGGGCGAAGCGCTGGAGGCCAACAACGCGCTGGCCAGACGCCTCGGCATTCAGGGCACGCCCGCCTTCTTTATTATGCCGGTGAAAGGTGCGACCGCTGACAACGTCAGCGTCATCCCGGGGGCAACGAGTCTGGATGCGCTGCAGGCCGCCGTCGATAAAGCACGCGGCGGCGTGAAGAAAGGGGGCTGATATGGTCTGGCGAACGGCGCTCCTCATGCTCTCGGTGTGGCTCTGCGCGCCCGCGCTGGCGGCTGACAGCAGCAGCGGCAATACGGCCCTCACCTGCGAGGGCCGCTGGGTGAACCCCATCACCGACGTGTGCTGGGAGTGCATCTTTCCGATGAGCGTGGGCAGCGTGCAGGTCTCGGCCGGCACGCTGCCCGATACCGATAACCCCGCGTCGCCCATTCAGTTCTGTCCGGTTCCGCCGCCCATCTTTGAGCGCATGGGCGTGGCGGTGGGGTACTGGGAGCCGTTCGCGATGACCGACGTGACGCGCTCCCCGGGCTGCATGGTGAACATGGGCGGCTTCAATATCAACATCCCTGACACCGGCACCGGCACGGGCACCAAGACGGCAAACGAGCACCCCGGCACCTTCTATCACGTCCACTGGTACAAGTACCCGCTGATCTCCTGGCTCAGCATTATCACCTCCGAGATGTGCCTGCAGGGCGGCGAGTACGACATCGGCTACCTGTCAGAGCTGGACCCGACCTGGCAGAACGACAACCTGGCGCTGTTCCTTAACCCCGAGGTGATGCTGTTCGCCAACCCGATTGCGCAGATGGCCTGCGCGGCGGATGCGGTGGCCTCCGGCGTGAGTCGCCCGATTGACGCGCTGTTCTGGTGTGCCGGATCACACGGTTCGATGTACCCGTTCACCGGCAACATCGTGAACGAGTCCAGCGGGCTTAACAGCTCGGTGCTGCTCTCCGAGCGCATGGATTTCAAGCTGCACCGCGAGGGGCTCATTCTCGACACCGTGCCGTACGACGTTGCGGTCTGCTACGAGTATCCGTCCGTCATTCTGCCGAAAAGCCGCTACCGCTATCAGATGGTGAACACCATCCCGGACGTGGCGTCCTGCCACCCGCTGGGGCGCAACGTGATGCTGTGGCAGACGGGTAAAGAAATGCCGACCAGCAAGAAGAACTACGGCTACCTCATCTGGAAAAAGCGCAACTGCGTGATGTAAGCGAGGCACACATGAAATCACTGAACGCGGCGCTGCTTTACGGCGCCTGCCTGGTCAGCAGCCTGCCGGCGCTGGCCGCTGACGGTACGCAGGTCAGCAGCACGGAAAATGAAACGGCGTACTTCCTGTCGTCTTCGCTGCCGGATAAGGAGCTTGCGCTTCTGATGAAGGCGGCGGAGGCAAAGAACATCCCCGTCTACTTCCGGGGGCTTATCAACGACAACATGGATCAGACCGCAAAGTACATGCTGAACCTGATCACCACCTACAAGGTACGCGGCATCCAGATTGACCCCGTGCGCTTTGACCGCTACGGCGTGAAGCAGGTCCCGGCGCTGGTGAAGAAGTGCGGGGAGCACTTTGACATCGTGTACGGCAACGTGGCGCTCAGTCAGGCGCTGGACATGATCAATCAGCGCGGTGAGTGCCGCGCTAAAGCAGATGGGGAGTGACAGCATGATCTCAGTGAGTGAGGTAACAATGAAAAGCAGAATGTTAACCGGCCTGTTACTGGCTGCAGTTGCTATATCCGGCGATGCACTGGCAAAGACAGGCACCCCGGCTGACGGCGAGGCGTACCTGCAGGCAGTCAGTCACAGTGGCGACCCGGATGTGGCCAGCGTGCTCGGGGATATTAATGCCGCGCACCGCAAAGCCTGCGGTGAGGGCTACAGTGCGGACCAGCTCAGAGCAATTGCCTCTCAGAACGGTGACTATGCGGCGCTGCTGAGCCTCAGATCGATGGATAAAGCGGAGTATCAGCAGAAGCTGAACGCCAGCTTTACCCGCTGCGACTGAGTCTACCCGGCCCGCTGCGGCGGGCCCTCTTTCCCTCTCTCCGGACACTCTGATGAACAAACCAATACGCTCCCTGCTGCAGGGGCTGCTGCTGGCCTGCCTCTCTGCCGGCGCGCTGGCCGCATCGATGGACGCCTCCAATCAGGAGGGCGTCAGCGCCGGTAAATCGGCAAACGGCACGACCAGCGCCGACCCCGGCAGCTATTTTGAAAACTACTCGTCGGACGCGCCGCAGCGCGACCTCTACAGCGACCCGACGCAGACGTCGACCAACATAGACGTGAAGGGCCAGACGGAGCTTACGGAGTCCGACCTCGGGCAGACCGCCCGCGAGTCCTACGTAAATAACCCGGCCGACAAGCTGAGCTACGACTCCGACATGATGAAGCGCAGCGACGAAATCCGTAACAGCGCCGACGCCATTACCGGCGTGAACGGCAGCCAGTGCGTGGCGCAGGAGCTGAGTAAAACCACGTACACAACGCACGCCTGCGAGCTGGCCTCCAGCTTGTCACAGACCTGCACCCGCAAGGCCACCATCGTCACCACCGGTTCGCGGGAAAGTTACAGTACGCAACTGGTCCTCGATGCCGCAAACGCCTCGCCGGTTATGGTTGAGAACTACTGGGTCAGGTATGACTTTACGGTTCCGGATGACGGCACAATCAGCAGTGGCACGTGGGAGCAGCTGTATCCGAAAGACCCGTCCTATCACGGCGAGTCGGCCAACCGCCTCTGGTACTCCATTCAGGCGCTAGGCACCACGGTAAAAGGAAAACCTAACCGAAGCGGTACGTTTACAATCCCTACCCAGAACGTGACGAAAGGGCAGGTCGTGTCGTTATTTCTGCGTTACGACACAGACGGTAGCCTGAGCAGCGGCCGTGACGGAGTCATTCGCACGGCGGCAAACGGCACGCAAGTCTGGCGCGTCACGCTGCCGATGCAGGGCGTGCGCGACACCGTGCAGGCGGGCATTGAGTGGACCAACAGCTGTCCGGCGGACATGGGCGACGCCGTGAAGATGAGCGAGGTCTGCAGCGACCCGGGCGGGACCCGCTCGGTTACCGTGGGCGGACAGGCCTACAGCGTTTACAGCGACTGCTGGGGCTATACCACGCAGTGGAATCTCTACGAAGACGACACCAACACCTGCCAGGCCTACATCGATGACCCGAACTGCAGCGAGGGCACGCGCACCTGTACGCAGAAAATCGGCAACTACTGCGTCTACAGCAAGCTGACCTACCAGTGTGCGCACACCGTGAAGAGCACCGGCTACATCTGCGGCTCGGAGTTCTACTGCTCGGACGGCAGCTGCGCCGCCATGCATAACGGAGAGAACCAGAACTTTGAGGAGGCCGTCTCGCAGCTGGCGGCGCTGGCCGCTTACGGGCAGGACGTCAACGGCATCGACCCCAATCAGGTCACGGCGTTTACCGGTAAAGGCATGTCCTGCCGCCAGAGCGCGGCGGGCTTCAGCAACTGCTGCAAGAGCGGCGGCTGGGGGCAGGATGCGGGGCTTGCACAGTGCAACACCGAGGAGAAAGAGATCGGCACCGGCAAGGAGAAAAAGCTGGTCGTGAAGGTCGGCTCGTACTGCTCGCGCAAGGTGCTCGGCGTCTGCCTGCAGAAGAAAGAGGGCTACTGCGTGTTTGACAGCAAGCTTGCCCGCATCGTGCAGGAGCAGGGCCGCCGGGACCAGCTGGGCATCAGCTTTGGTTCCGCGAGCGACCCCGACTGCCGGGGCATCAAAATCGCCGAGCTGCAGGGCATCAAGTTTGATCATATCGACTTCAGCGACTTTTACGACGACCTCAACACCAACGTGAAGCTGCCCGATGAGGACGCCCTGCAGGACCGCATTCAGTCCGATATCCAGAACAGCCTGAAGTCAGGAGACCAGCCGTGAAAAAAATCATCTGCCTGTCGCTGCTGCTGGCGACGCTGCCGCTGCACGCGGCGGAAGATAAAAAGCCTGACGGCTATAACTACGACCCGGCCGTGGGCTGGTACTGGTACAACGAGCCGGTGAAAAAGGATGAGGAGGAGCCGCCTGCAGCGCCCCCTCCGGCCCCGCAGGAAACGCCCACGCAGAAGATGAAGCGGCTGCAGGCGTTCCGCGACAACCTGATGAACGAGGCGATGCTGCACCCCTCCTCTGAGAACATCCGGCGCTACAAAATCGTGCAGGACTGGATGGTCAATCAGGCGAGCATGTTCGCCTCCCGGTGGGAAAAGGTGCTGCTGGACAACCCGGAACTGGACTACAGCCTGAAGCACCCGTTCTACAACGGCACTGCCAACATCCAGTACACCGAGCAGCGCCAGAAGCAGCAGGCGGCCATCCGCTACGTGAACCAGCGCTACGGCGTGTTCTTCTTTTATCGCGGCAACGAGCCGCTCGACAACCGGCTCGGCGGGGTAGTGAAGGAGTTCAGCGAGCAGTATGGCCTGACCGTTATCCCCGTCACCGTTGACGGGCGCGCCAGCCCGGACCTGCCGGACACCCGCCAGAATGCCGGGCAGGCCGAGAAAATGAAAATCGAGCACTTCCCGGCCATTTACCTGGTGGAGCCGCGCACGAAGAAATACCAGCCGCTGGCCTATGGCTTCATCACCCAGGACGATCTGGCGCGCCGCATGCTCAACATCGTTACCGACTTCCAGCCCGAGGATTAACCCATGATTGCAAAACTGTTTGCCGCACTGCTGTTGCTGGCTCCCCTGCTGGCGACGGCCAGCACGATTGATGATATTGCCCGCCTGGAGCAGGCCAAGTCCGGGGAAGAAGCTCCCGCACAGTCACAGACCCCGCCGCAGAAGGAAGCCACCGCTCAGCCGGAGAGCCCGCAGCCCGCCACGCCGGGAAAATCCGTGTGGTTTCAGCTGAGCGACGGCAGGCGCGTGGACGTGGGCCACTGGCAGATTGTGCACTTCGTCCGCTCGGACTGCCCGTACTGCCACCGCTTCAACCCGACCCTGAAGTCGGTGTCAGAGCAGACCGGCATCGGCGTGTTCGTTTACAGCTTTGACGGTAAGGGCGATGCGGTGTTCCCGAAGGTCATGCCGGTGAATGACGGCATCCTGAAGGACTTCTTTGCGGAGCTGCCGCAGGCGACGCCTACGGACTTCATTATCAATACGCAGTCGCTGGTCACCATCCCGCTGTCGCAGGGGGAAATGAGTGAGGAGGCGCTGAAGTAGCGCCTGGATGAATCCTTTGCGCTGGCCGTGCGTCTGGGGGTGCTGTGATGAACAACAGACCAAATTTATTCAGCGTTTCGGCCACTTTCAGGGTAATGCCTGACGCCAGCAGTGACGCCATCGTCAGTGATCTGATGGGCGTGCTTTCCGGCCTGTCGGGTATTGAGGTGGCCTGCTACCGCGCCGGCTGTTCCGTTACCGAACTGCTGATTCACCGGGAGAAACACTCGCCTTTTTGCCTGACCATCTGGCAGGGCGAAATCAGCGTTCCCCCGGTCAGCGACGACGACCTCCGGCTTTCTCATAAGGAAATCAGCCTCCCGGATACCACCGACGTGCTCCTGCTGATCAGCACGATGGCCAGACGTGCCGGGCTGGTTCCGGCGCTGTTACCGGACCCGCACTCGTCAGTCGTGATGGAGTTCATCCGCCATGACTGATTCAGTAACCGACTTTACGAGGAATGACGCCATGCGCCGCATCTTTTCCGCTGCTCTCAGCCTCGGCCTGCTGCTGTCCTCTGCGGGCGCTTCTGCTGACGTGCAGAACGACATCAACAAATTCTTTAACGACATGGGCGGCGGCGGAGGCAACTACACGCAGGCCGCCGCCTGGCAGGGTCAGTCTGCGGGCTATCTGACCGGCGGAAACCTGTTTATCCGTACCCCGGTGCGCAACATTCAGCTGATTTCGGTGACGCTCCCGGACATCAAGTCAGGCTGCGGCGGCATCGATGCCTATCTGGGCTCCTTTAGCTTCATCAACAGCGACAGCATCAAGATCATGGGCAAGCAGATCCTCAGCAACGCGGCCGGATACGCCTTTGACCTCGGGCTTGAGACCATCTGCCCGCAGTGCAAAGCCGTCAAGGATTACCTGCAGAAGCTCGCGGCCGATACCAACAACATGAACATTTCCACCTGTCAGGCGGCGCAGTCTATCGTCGGCGGGCTGTGGCCAAAAACGCAGGCGGCCAGCGCGCAGATTTGTCAGGACCTCGGCACGAAGCACGACGTGTTCTCTGACTGGGCGGCGTCACGTCAGGGCTGCGGCGTCGGCGGCGAGACCAGCAGCGTGTTCGACAAGGCGACCGACGATGAGAAGAAGCGCATTCCGCGCAACCGCAACCTCACGTGGGACACGTTCACGAAGCTCAATCAGTTCTTCAGCAACGATCGCGCGCTCAAGGAGTTCATTATGTCGATGGTGGGCACGGTGATTTATGACGCGAACGGCAATCCGACTTTCCTGCAGCCGCGCGGCGGCAGCGAGTCAATGTTCAATACGCTGCTGAACGGCGGCACGGAGAAAATCTACCGCTGTAACGACAACGATACCTGCCTGTCGCCCACGATTGCCGACCTCACGCTCAGCGAGGACGAGGGCATGACGGGGCGGGTGCGGGACATCCTCAACGATATCTTTGATAAAAGCCGCAGCGACACCGCGCTGACCGACACCGAACGGGCGCTTATCAGCAGCACGCGGGTACGCATCCTGCGCTACACCATCGACTCCGCGTCGGTGGGCATGGACCAGAGCGTGGTGAGCAGCCTGGCGGAATACATCGCGGCTGACATGGTGATGTCCTACATCAACGGGCTGATTGACGTTGCCGCCAGCGGCGCAGCGGGCACGCTTGATACGGAAGAAGAGAACAAGCACTTCCGGGAAAACCTGCGTCAGGTGCGCAACGAGCTGGGCCAGCGCGTGTCGCGCATTCAGGTGCAGCAGAACGGGCTGGCCGAGTACGACCGCAGCCTGTCAGAAACGCGTCAGCAGCTTTCCTCTTCTGTCTCCGACAGCGTGCTGTCCAACTACCAGTTTGGAGGTAACTAATGGCTCTTGATATCTGGGTGGTCAGCGCCGGCGGCATGATCACCATGGGGCTTAACGCCGTTGCCACCATGATGGAGAACGGCGGCTGGCGCACCACGGTGTGGGTGGCGGAGACGCTGGGGATCGTGTTCTGCATCTTTACCTACCTCCGGACGCACGATCTGCGGACCATGTTCGGCTGGGGGCTTACTTTCGTCATGGTGACGGCCGTTCTGCTGACGCCCCGGGTCACGGTGGTGGTGAACGACCTGACCGCACCGGACACGATAGGGCGGGTGGACAACGTGCCGGTGGGGCTGGCGCTGCCGCTCTATCTGATTACCGGGACGGGGTACACGATGACTACCGCGTATGAGGATATTTTTCACTTCCCTGATGAGCGGGCCTACACGAAAACAGGCATGCTGTTTGCCAGCAAGCTGATGCAGGACAGCTTCACCATCGAAAGCCGCGACCCGGTGCTGTCGTATAACCTGGTGGAGTACACCAAGAACTGCGTGGTGCCGGACATCATGCTGAACCACAAGTACAGCACGCAGGACGTGATGGAGTCAGAGGACGTGCAGTCGGTGATTTTCAGTAACCCCAGCCCGCTGCGGGGTGTGTACTGGCGGGATGCGTCGGGCACCACCTTTATGTTCTGCCGTGACGCGGCGCCGAAGCTGAAAACGCTGATGACCGCGCAGAGCAACAACACGGGCACCACCTTTATGAGCCACGCTGCGCGCATGCTGCCCGGAAATACCTCTCCGCAGACGGTGTACGCCGACCAGCTGGCCGGCTCGTACAGCTACTTCTTTGACAGCAGTAAATCGGCCCAGAGCATCATGCTGCAGAACATCGCGGTGGCTGGCCTGCGCCGGGGCCTGAACAGCTACGTGAAGGGCATGAACGATACCGCATCCATGGTTGATATCGCCTCGGAACAGTCGCTGATGAAGCTGCGGCTGTCGCACGCGGTGAGCTACACCATCGCAACTGAAGTGCTGCCGCAGCTGCACACCGTGCTGATGCTGTTCTGTATCTGCATCTTCCCGGTGATGATACTGGCGCTGTACGTGCGTGAGATTGCCTGGTCCGTCATCAAGAGCTACCTGAACTTCATGGGCAGCCTGATGCTGTGGCCCATCATGTTCGCCATCTTTAACTTTGCGGTGAACTACAGTACGCAGAACAGCTTTCAGGCCACCGGCCCGACGCTGTCTAACATGAACCGCCTGATGGAAACCAGCACCACAACCGCAGGTATTGCGGGCTGGCTGATGCTGTCTATCCCGTTCCTGGCGTTCCGCCTATTTACCGGGCTGGGTCAGGGCTTTGCGAGCCTCAGCTCCAGCCTGGGCAGCGCGCTCAGCAGCGCTTCCGCCGCAGACTCAGCCGCTGTGGCTTCGGGGAATCTCAGCGCCGGTAACGTTCAGGTGGATAACGTCAACGGCTTTAAAACCAACCTTAACCGTGATCTGCGCGAAGGGATGAGCACCCTGCAGCTTGGTACTGGCGCCTCTCGAACTTTCACTCCGGATGGGCAAACTGTCTATGACTCAACTGGCGCAACAAGCCGTTTACCTGTTGATCTTCATCTGGACAGGAATCTGGCCAGCGCCGCGCAGCGTTCCGTGCGCGACAGTCAGGCGCAGACCGAATCGGCCATGCAGGGTTACAACCATTCCGTTCAGGAAACCGGCTCGCAGCTTAAACAGTTCCATGAGCAGTTCGGTAACAGCGATTCGAAAACGCTGTCCGCCTCAACCGGTCTGAGCGTAACGGATGCAGAGCGCGTGAACAGAATGCAGAACGTGGCACAGGATTATGCCACCCGTAATCATGTCAGCCTTGATCAGGCTTATTCGGAGCTGGAAAGTAAGTCTCGTGATCTTGCTGTAAATGCTGGAGTAAGGGGGCAAGCTGGTTTCGATAGCAGTAAGCAATTATTTGGTAAAACGGGCGAGTTAATGACGGGATTCTCGGGCAAAATCGATGCTCATGGTGGGCTCGAGAAAACTGGTCGAACTGGTTCAACCTCACAAATATCTGAAGGTGGCAGAGCAGGTGAAAATAACTCCCAAACACTCTCAGCTCGTGAATCTCAGGACTTCAGCCAGGGCATGGACGTGCTGCGTAATTACAACACGTCGTTTAACGGGCAGCATGTGGATAACAATGCATCCGGCCTGATGAATCAGATCTCGTCTGGCATTACTACGTCTGACAGCAAGTATGAGCAGTATACGGCCAGTCAGTCGCACACTCATGAACTGCAGAAAATGGCATCTCAGACGGAAACGCTCAGCGCAGGTGCTCGCGACAATTACACTCAGCAGTTTGTACAGTGGACGCTGCAGCGTTCACCTGAAAATGCAGAGACCATCCTCAGCAATACGTCAGATGAGAACGTGCAAAAACAGCGTGACGGGCTGGTGCAGGAGTTCTTCGCTGAGAAACTTAAGGGTCGCATTGACGAAAATTATGAGCAGAATTCGGGCAGGACGGGTGAAGGTATTTCATCACCAGCAAACACAGCAGGTTCTCAATTTGGGAAGGCATATGAAAATGCAAACCGGGATATTGACGCTGGAGTGGGCAGAAATAATATTAATGCTGGAATAAATAATGAGGTTGAGGCTCAACGTGCAATGGTAAAAGATAGAGCTTTAAACGCCGAGCAGGAGCTTAAAAATGGTAAGGTGGATGCAAATGGTTCTTATGGATCTCGAAAACATGAATTTGATGATAAATCTGAGGAGTTTTCAGCTAATAAAAGAGCAGCAGAATCCCATCAGAAAGAGACGTCATTAAACATAGTTGGAGAGAAAACATATAAGGATTTTGAAAAGAAACTAGATGATTCAAAAAATAAATAGGAGTATGGTGAATAATGAAAATCACTCATAAAGAAATCAGGCATGATACAGAAGAGATAACCAAGCTAGCATTAACTTCAGATAAAGAAATCCCTTCATTTCTCTCTCCAATAAAAAGGCTGAAGTTTCATTTAATAATCTTCTATTTATTCTCGGCAATGACTCTATTCTTCATGCCCCAAAATGCTGATTTTTTAACGTGGGTTGGTTTGCTTGGTTTTGGTACTTTGAACTGGATATTTATCCTTGGTTATTTATTCGGCTATGACTATCTCTTTAGTATGGTTAATTCTCCAGCTATCAGGGAGCTAAAGCTAGTTAAAATAATGGCAAAAAAAATACATGCTTACGGGCTTATTTGGTTGATATCTATAATTATTCTTGGTGTTGCGTCTCTGGTAACTGAATTGAGTATTGGCTCCTTGGTAATTGGCAATTTCATACTAACCTTGTTAGGGATTATGATATTTAGCGTTGATGTTTCAAGATATCAATTATCTGGAGTTGTAGGGGTCGTTTCGGGATTTAGAAGTAAATAGTACTCGCTCCGTATCGCTGAGGTTTCATTACATATTTCTCGCGCTTGAACAGGGCGCGATTAATATCGTCTATAAGGTGTAAAAATGCTTATATACATTACCCCGTCATATTACTTGAAATATTCCAATATCTCTGTTGACCTCATTGATGTCGAAGTTCCTGAGCTGAGTTTGCATTTGCGTGCGGGCCATGACATTACAGTTCGTTATCCTTCTCGTAATAAACAGCTCCACTATGTCTGTCGAAAGAAAGGACATAAGGCTATATATGGAATATTGCTTGAAACAGACCGACCCGTAACGGACTTCACACTCATCACGCGCTGGGCGGTGCAGGGAAACGTGTCAGTTCACCGGGTACATATGCATATTTCAGGTGAAGGGGAGGCCGCCACCGACCTTATTCACCTGTGGAGTGCATTCTCACGCACGACATTTGACAGCCGGATCCCCGCAGCGGCCCGGAACTGGACGCCGGCGAGCTGTCAGCCCCGCCTGACGGTATCCGCGTCCGACAGACCTTCCGAGCGTGAGCCTGAAATCTGGCGGCGTGCTGATCCCGGCGGCATCGTCCGTGAACAGACGGAGTTCTTCACCATGGCCGCCGTAGAGCCTGAACGGCTGGTCACGGAATGGTGGGGAAATGACCGGCTGCCTCCCCCGGAGGATGCCTTTCCCTGCACCGTCCGCGACGTGCCCGGTACGCTACGGGTGCTTTATCCACGGGTCGGCGTCACGGTCTGCCCGCTGAGTGAGCAGGCGGAACTGATTAAAACCGACCTGCAGCGTGAGGGAATGACCGAGGCATGGAAAAGGATTATGGAGCCGGTGCTGAACGATGTCAGGCGAGCCAGCCCCGTGTTTTTCACCAACACTTCCAACCTGATGGACAGCATCCGGCGTCATTCCGGCAGCTATCAGGCAATGTCCGAAGCCGACAAGCGCTTCGTCAGCGAACAGATTAACCAGCCGCTGTTTCAGGTCTCTGACTGCTGAGACCGCCCGCCGCACGTCCTGACGCTCCCTGCGTCTGGCGGAGGAGGCGGAACATCACGCCAGCCCATCCGGGCACGTACGCACCACGACTGACCCCCTGAGAGAAAACTATGCCTGCCAACGTTATCCGCGTCACTCACGTGACCTGCGGCGACCCGAACGCGCCGGTCGCCTTTTTTGCCGCTGATGCGGCAAGCCTTGTCCGCTTTGAAACCACCCCGGGGCAGGATCCCGCCCGGGTTTATTCCGTGCTCTTTCACCTGTGGGATGGAGCGATTAATCCGGCTTACGACCCGCTCACCGGCTGCGGTACTTTCCTGACGCTCGACCGGGACCCCGACATTGCCAGTTATGAATTCAGCGAAAGTGCATCGGATGCCCCGGAGGTCCGCATTTTTAAATCAGTCACAACGCAGGGCTGGAACTTTCTCCCTGAAGACGTGCTGCGCACGGCAAAAGCACAGACACAGGCGGTCCCGGGTTCGGAGCAGCTTCGCCAGCTGGCCATTATGGAGGGCGACCTGTTGGTCATGGCCGCCTTGCAGCGCCTGCATCAGGGGGAAGAGTGTCCGCTCAGTCGCCAGATGTACGCCACTGCCGCGCACTACGTGGATTTTATGCACGATAACCTGCACGGCCTGACGCCGGCAGCCGACTCGCTGGCACGTCGCGTCTTCAGCGTCGCGTGCGATATCAGCGCACCCGAATGGCACCTGAGCCTCGATGAAATGGCTTACGTCTACAGGGAGGCCGTCTGATGAGTCTTAACGCACGCGACTTTACCCAGGGCGGTCAGGTCATGAAGTACATGATCGGCATGTTCCTGCAGATCATGAATATTGCCTCGTACTGGGTGCTGCTGCTCTCCGTCGTGGTGTTCTTCGCCTGGATGCTGCTGCGTCTCACCCTGCAGGAGTTCGTGCACGGCGGGGCGTACTGGATGATCCGCTGGTGCATTATGCCTTTTAAACACGTCACGGGCCGCACCCCCGGCGGGAGCTGGACCTTTCACTTTGAGCGCGCCAACGGCGAGATAGTGGCCTTTAAGCACACCGCGCAGCAGGTAATGGACGACCCCTATTTCGTGCAGATGGGCATGCACGTAAAGGACGTGGCTTTCTACGGCTGGGGCATTGCCGCCTTCAGCTTTATCGGCGCCATTACCGCCATCACCTGGTACCTCGGACGCAAGGGTGAAAAACAGCGCGAGAGTGAAATTACCGGCGGCCGCGTGCTGGCAGACGGCCCGAAGGAAGTTAACCGGCTGCTGAAAAAGGCGGGCATGATGTCCCCCCTCAGCATCTGCGGGCTGCACATTCTGAAAGACTCAGAAATGCAGAACTTTGGCTTTCACGGCACCGTCGGGTCGGGCAAGAGTACCGCGATCAACGACCTGCTCACGCAGCTGCGCGCGCGTGGTGACCGCGTCATCATCTATGACAAGGGTAACAACTTCATCCCCACCTTTTACCGTCAGGACAAGGACAAGATCCTTAACCCGTTCGATCAGCGCTGCCCGTTCTGGGACCTGTGGGAGGAGTGCCGGACCGTCGGAGACTTCGAAAACTTCGCAACCTCACTGCTCCCCGACAGCAGCGGCAGCAGCGATCCGTTCTGGGTGCTGTCGGCCCGCTCGCTGTTCGTGGCCACGGCCCGGCGCATGGCGCGGGAGAAAAACCGCAGCATCGGCGAGCTGCTGAAAAAGCTGATGTCCATCAGCCTGGCGGATTTGCGCCAGTTCCTTGAAGGCACGGACGCCGCTAACCTGGTGGACGGCAGCATCGAGAAAACCGCGATGACGATCCGCACCATCCTGACCACCTATGTGCGATCGCTCCGCTATCTGCAGGGCCTTGATGAGGACGGAAAGCGTCCATTTAACATCCGCGACTGGCTGCACACCGAGGACGCTAGCGGGGATAACCCGTGGATTTTCATCTCCAGCGATGGCCAGAACCATAACGCGCTTAAGCCGCTGCTGAGCGCATGGCTCTACATGACCATGTCAGGTGTTCTCGGGCTCAGGGCAGACCGCAACCGCCGCATCTGGATTTACCTGGATGAGGCCCCGTCGCTGCACAAGCTGCCTATTCTCCCGGAGTTCTGCGCCGAGGGCCGTAAGTTCGGCGGCTGCACGGTGCTGGGCCTGCAGAACTTCCCCCAGATGGAGGAAACGTACGGCACCAACGCCGCCAAATCCATCTGGGACCTGCTGAACACCCGCATTTTCTATCGTGCGCCCAGCGGCTCGATTGCCGAATGGGTTCAGAAAGAAATCGGTGAAAAGCGTCACAAGAAGTTTAAGGACCAGTACAGCTACGGCGTGGACATCATCCGTGACGGGGTGCAGTTCTCCAAAGATGAGATCAACGAGTATCTGGTGAGCTACTCCGACGTGCAGAGCCTGAATGACCTGGAGTGTTACATCACCCTGCCGGGCGAATGGCCGGTGGTGCGCATGAAGCTGCCCTGGAAGCCGTACCGTGAAATCGCCGAGGGTCGCATCCAGCGTGAGGTGCAGGACGTGTTTGATCCGGACATCGAGGCCGCGCTCTCAGGCGAAACCAGCGATGACCAGACCGGCCAGATTGTTGGCCGTCTGTTCGGGGATGCGTCCGCAAAAGAGGACAGCGAAACCAGCGGCGCCGCTCCTGCAGATGCTCAGGGAAGTGGGTCTGCAGCTGCAGCGACTGCTCCTGCAGAAGCTTCATCAGCAGCACTGGAAACCCGGACCGATACGGCGACGCAGCAGGCCGGAGGCCGCGTAACGGCACTGCCAGCGCCCACGGCAGAAGCCGTTCCCGCCGCTTCACCACCGTCTTCTCCCTCATCGACCACTAGTACAACTGAATCCCGCCATAGCGAAAGCGAAAAGGCACTTCAGCCCCCGGACATCGTCAAGCACAAAAGCGGTGATTTTGGTTTAGACCGCAACTGAGGTGACACATGCTATCCGTTTCCACAGTCAAAAGCGCCGGCAAGGCCGGCGCCTACTACACCGCTGAGGATAACTATTATTTTCTCGGCGAGCAGTCTACGGAGTGGTACGGCACGGGCGCGGAGAATCTGGGCCTTGAGGGCCCGGTCAACCGCGATACCTTCGTGCAGGTGCTGGAAGGTCAGCTGCCGGACGGGACCGACCTCCGGCGGATGCAGGGCGACGTTAACAAGCATCGCCCGGGCTACGACCTGACCTTTTCCGCGCCCAAAAGCGTGTCCGTGCTGGCGCTGGTCACCGGCGATAAGTTCCTGGTGGAATCTCACCGCGAGGCGGTGCGCCGCACCCTGGACGACGTTGAGAAGCTGGCCACTACCCGCACCATGACCGACGGCATCTCCGAAATGGAGAAGACCGGCAACATCGTCGCCGCCGTTTTTATGCACGATACCAGCCGTAACCTGGAGCCACAGGTGCACTCGCATGCGGTACTGGCCAACGCGACGCTGTCAGAAGCGGGCTGGAAAACCTTATCCACGGACATCAGCGGGCGTCAGGGCTTTACCGACGTGGTCTGGAAGGAGCAGGTCAGCCTGGGGGCGCTGTTCCGCGCCCACCTGCGCGGCCTTATCGAGCCAGAGGGCTACCCCATTACCGAAACCGGCCCGCGCGGCGAGTGGGACATCACCGGTGTGCCGGTAAAGCCGTTCTCCTCGCGCCGTGAGGAAATTCTGGCCGCCGTGGGCCCTGACGCGACCGCAAAGCAGAAGAGCATGGCGGCGCTCGATACGCGCAAGGTCAAGGAGTTCGGTGGCATGGAGGGCGTGCGCGAACACTGGCAGACCGTGCTGGAAGAGACCGGCTTTGACACAGAGGCCTTCCGGAATGAGGTTGAAGCCCGGCGTGAACGTCTGGCAGAGGAGCGAGAACGGGGCGACAGCACACCGCCGCCCCCGGCAGAGATTGAGGCGGCGGTGCGCGACGCCATTGAGCGACTGTCATCCCGGAGCGTGCGCGTGACCTATGACGACGTGCTGACCAGCACGCTTAATCACGTGCCGGTGGAGGCCGGCGTTTACGGGCGGGTGCGCAGCGCGGTGGACAACGCCATCGGTCGCGGCCAGCTGATAGCCGTCGATAAGAACCAGACGCTGTTCACCACCGCCACCCACGTGCGGGACGAAGCGCGCCTGTCGCAGCTGGCCGCCGGGATGGCGGAAAAGCGGGGCGGGCTGACGGCGCCTGCGGGTGAAAAAGGCGTGCTGGCGCAGGTGGCCGACGCCGACAGGGCGGTATCCCTTATCGACGTGCGCGGCGGCACGCAGTTTATCAGCGACTTCAGCCGCAGCGTGACGGACATGGCGCGCGACGGCGGGCGACCGCTGGTCGTGGTGGCCGCCGACGGCGCCGCGCGTAAGCGCCAGCAGCAGGACTTTGGCGATAAGCCCGGCGTCACGCTCATGACGGCGCAGGAGATGGCCGGGGCGGAGCTGCCGGCGCGCGCGCTGCTGCTGGTCGCCGAGTCTGAACGCTTCAATACTTCCGGGCTGCACGACGTGCTGAAAACGGCCGCGCAGCATGAGGCCACCACGCTTGTGACCGATACGCACGCCCGGCGCGCGGCCGGCTTTGCTTCGGAGATACTCACCGCTGCCGGCGTGAAGCAGTTCACCGCTTCACCGAAGAGTGAAAACGTGCGCGTCACGATGGTGCAGAAGGATACCGTTGAGGATCGCCTCGGCGTGGCGGCGCGCTATTACGCACAGGAGAAGGCGCAGGGCCGCCCCGTCTCGCTGCAGGCGGGCAACGCCCGCACCCGCGACCAGCTGACCGGCATGACGCGTGAAGTGCTGACCGATGAGGGGCAGCTCGGCCGCGTGCTGGGTGAGGTGACGGCGCGGGTGCCGGTGTGGCTGGACGCCACCAACCGTAACGACCGCAGCGTCTACCGCGCGGGCATGGTGCTGGAGCGCCATGAGAATGACGGGAACAGGACGTCATTCATCATCACCGGCGTCAGCGAGCGGCATAACCTGCTGACCCTTTCGGATGATAAAGGGGCCACCCGGGGCGTCAACATCAGCAGCATCGACAGCCACTGGCGGCTTTACCGGGAGAAAAAGCTGGAGCTGCGCGAGGGTGAGCAGCTGCGCGCCACCGCAGACCTCCGCGCCCGCGCGGGCAGCGGCGAGCGGCTCACGGTCACCGGGGTGAAGGAGGGGCGCTGGCTGTTTAAGGACGTCATCACGATGCAGAACGCTAAGGGCGAAACGGTTAAGGTCGACCGCCACGCGCCGCTTTATGCAGATTACGCCTACGCGGAGTCCTTCGGTGCCACGCGGCGCACGCAGGGTAGCGTGGTGGCGGTACTGGCAGGTAAAGAGGTTAACGACGCCACGGTCAATATGCTGCGCCGCAGCGGCTCTGATGTCATGGCCTTTACGCCGCTGGACGAGGCGACCATCGGGCGCCGCCTGGAGGAAAACCGGCCCGTGGTGAGCGTCACGCAGGGCATTAAGTCGCTGTCGGGAGAAAGCGACCTGACGGACGCACTGCGGGCGCTGGAGGCCAGGAAGATGACGCAGCCCGAGCGCGCCACGCGTCTGGCCATCGAGAAAGCCACCGGCACCGGGGTGACCTTCGCCGGCCTGCGGGTCATGGCGGACGTTATCAGCGACAACAGCCGCATCACCCCACAGCGCGCGGAGCAGGAGCTGCTTCGCCTGGCGGAAAGGGGCGAAATCCGGGAACTGAGCGGCGAGCAGGGCGCGGCAGGCCTCTTTATCTCGCGGGAAAACTTCGACAACGAGGTGACGGTACTTCGCCATATGGCCGAGGGCAAAAACAGCGTGAAGCCGCTGCTGCCGGCAGGCCTGAGCGTGGAAAACGCTGCGGGCCTGACCGGTGGCCAGCGCGACGCAGGCAATCTTATCCTCACCACGCGCGATCGCTTTGTGGCCATTCAGGGCTACGCCGGCGTGGGGAAAACCACGCAGTTCCGCACGGTGTCTGCCGCGCTCGGTGCGCTGGAAGACGGCCCTGAAATCCGGGGGCTGGCGCCCACGCACCGCGCGGTGAGCGAACTCTCCGGGGCGGGCATTCCCGCCCAGACCATCGCCAGCTTCCTCAGCGAGAGCAGCCAGTGGCAGGCCGCCGGTCAGGCGCGCGACTTCAGCAACACGGTATTTGTCATCGATGAGTCCTCCATGAACGGCAACGCCCAGATGGCCGCCCTGATGAACGTTATCGCAGGGGGCGGGGGCCGCGCGGTGGTGAGCGGCGACCGGGACCAGCTCAAATCGCTGGAGTCCGGCGCGCCGTTCGCGCTGGCGCTCGACCGCAGCGCGGCGGATGCGGCGGTCATGAAGGAAATCGTGCGTCAGATCCCCGCGCTGAAGCCCGCCGTGGAGGCGGTCATCGCCGGAAACGTGCGCGAGGCGGTGCGCGTGTCGGCGGAAATCAGCCCGGACACCGTGCCGCGAAGCAGGGGGGCTTATGTGCCGGAGAGCAGCGTCATGGACGGTGGCCGGCTCGCCAAGGAAGCGGCCGGCCCGGACGCGGCGCCCGGCGAGGCGGACAAGCCGGACCTTATCGGGATGATTGCCGATGACTACGCCGGGCGGACGCCGGAGGCGCGTGACAATACGCTCATCGTGGCTGAGCTGAACGATGACCGGGTGGGCATCAACCGGGCCGTTCACGAAAAACTCAAAGCGCAGGGGGATTTGCGTGACGGTGTCACCGTCACGCTGCTGTCACGCGTGAATAACAGCAACGCGGACCTCGGCCGTCAGGCTTTCTGGAGAGCGCAGGAGGGCAACGTAGTGCGCCGGGGCGAGTCCTACTGGCGCGCAGGCCAGACCGATAAGGACAGCGGCGTGGTGCACATGAAGGGGCTGGACGGTGCGCCGGACCGCTGGATGAGTCCGGCGGAGCTGCGCAAGGAGGAAGTAGCGGTGTTTGAGGAGGTGCAGCGTGAGTTCAGCACCGGCGACAAAGTGCGCCTGACGGCGACCGACCGCGACCGCAACCTGCGGGCCAGCGACATGGCGGTAGTGTCGGGCATTACCGGTGACGGGCGGGTTACGCTGGATACGGGCGACCGGCAGCTGAGCTTCGCGCCTACAGAGCGATACGCCGATCGTCACATGGACTACGGCTACGCCGTGACGACGTACAGCTCGCAGGGCGCATCCGTTAAGTACCTGATTGGCCTGTTTGGCGAGGAGGGGGCACGAAAAATGATGGCGGCGCTCGACAGCACCTACGTGCAGCTTTCAAGGGCGAAGGAGCACGTTCAGACGTACTTTGACAACCTTTCAGGCTGGACCACGCGGGTTGAAAGCCGAAGCGGACGGCGCGAAACCGTGCACGACGTGGTGATGCGCGGGGAGGACGTGCGCGCGGGCCGTGAGGTGCAGCAGTGGGACAAAAGCCTGCCGGTGCACGAAACGCGGCTCGGTGACCGTACCGACCAGCAGCTTACCGCTGACGCCCGCTTTCTTGCGGGCAAAACGCCGGAGCTGCTCTGGCCGGTGCTTAATGAACACGGGCGCCAGCGGGGCAACTGGCACGTGCCCGTGTCTCCTGCTTCAGGCGAAATCAGCTTTGCCGGCGCCCACTATGAGGGGGCGGCGGACGGTGAGCGCATCGTGCTGCAGCGCGGTGAAAAGCACGGAAAGGTGCTGGAGGCCGCGGATTTGGCGGAGGCGATGGCGCTGATGAAGGAGAACCCGGAGAGCCCCGTCGTGCTCGCTGCTGACCACAGTGAACGTTCAGGCACCGATGGCACCGCTGAGTCACGCGATGCAGCAGCCGGCGGCGAGGAGCTGGACCGCCGCGAGGCGGAAGTGCTGGAGAATGCGTTGAAGGACGCTCTGGGTCAGAAGGAGAAAGAGCCGGACGCCCCCCTGCGCGAAGAGTCTGGCAACGCACCCGAAGAGCGGGATGCGGACCGCGAGGCTGCGCTCCAGGCAGCGCTGGAGGAACTGCAGAGCGAGGAGGCGCTGGACTACCGCGACTACGACCTGTCGCCTGAGCGCGAGGACCGCGCGGCAATGATGAATGACGAAGTGAACGTGGTGCGCCATGAGCGCAGCGAACCCGAGCCGGAGTTTGGCCATAAACCTGAGAAGACACTGGAGTAATGATGACGACACTGCTTATTACCGCCACCGTGGCGGTTTCTCTGCTGATGCTGCTGGTCTGGCTGCCGGAGATGCGCGAGGCCGGACCGCTGCTGCGGCGCTGGAGCCGGGGCGGGGACGGCCCGGGCATTCCGGGCATCGGACAGGCGGTGGACAACGCCGTCGGCGTGTTTGCCCGGGTGCACAGTCTGCCGGAGGAGGACGCGGCGCGCGTGCGCGACATGAAGGTGCGCCCCGCCATGATGCCGGTGACGCTCCTGCTGCATCCGCAGCTGGTGAGGCGAGAGCACGGACGCTTCGTGCGGGGGCGTAACCTGACCACCGTGATTGCCGGTCTGATTGTCATCGCGCTGATATTCCCGCCGGTCACGGGCATCGCGCTGCACAACATCAGCCTGTGGATTTTTCCGCTGCTGAACGTGGCCGCTTTCGTGGCCGGCGTGCAGCTGGTGAAGCAGACGTACTCGGACATGAGCCTGCTGAACGTGCTGATCACCGGTAAACCTGACTGACACCCTGCCGGCTGCCGCCCTGCGGTTGGCCGGTCCCTCGCGTCCAGGATTAAAAATCCGGCACGCTCACGACCCTCTGAGGTAAACCCCATGAAAAAAATCCTGCTGCTTATGAGCGGCCTCATCCTGCTTTGTCCGGCTGTCCGGGCAGAAGCGCCTGAAGTCAGGGTCGCCTTCTCACCGGACGGCGGCGCTGAAACGCTGGTGCTCAGCGTCATTGACAGTGCCCGTGCAGAAATCCGGCTGGCCGGTTACAGCTTCACGTCACCTGAGGTGGCCCGATCGCTTATCAGGGCTAAAGCGCGCGGCGTGGACGTTCTCGTCGTGCTGGATGAAAGGGCAAATCAGAACCGTAAAAGCCAGACGGCCATCGGTCTTCTCGCGGGCGGCGACATTCCTGTCCGGCTGAACGGCCGGTTCGCGGCACTGCATGACAAGTTCATTGTGGCGGACCGTCAGACGGTCGAAACCGGCAGCTTCAATTACACCCAGGCCGCTGCGCACATGAACAGTGAAAACGCGATGGTCATCAGCAGCGCCCCGGAAGTCGCCAGTCAGTATCTGCAGCACTGGAATGCCAGGTGGTCAGAAGGCACAGATTACACGCTTCCATACTGATCCTTTTCTTAAAGTCAGGCCTGCACGCGCGCCAACGCGGAGGGCCTGAAATAAAGTTAAGTCGCTGATTCCAGGGAACTGTAGTATGCTCCACAAAATTCTGTCTGAATTTTTGTGGGGGAGCAGAGATGTCACGAGCAGACAACGCGGGATCTTCAACCTCGAAAAGGCTCTACCGGAAAGGTATTTCCCTGTCCGGCGCGGAAAAGCAGCGGGAATTTACCGCACGCAAACGCGAAACGCATAAGTCACTCAACGTGTTTATTCATAACGCTCATAAAGAGGGACTGGATCAGCTATGTGCGGAGCGGGGCATGACTCAGGCCGAAATGGTTGAATCACTTATCGAGCAGGAATTAGGCAAAGAAGCGGACCCGAATTTCAAGGTTATTGAATGACATCATTGCCAGCCATGAGCGTGAGTGTTAAATTGCAGACCGTAACGAATTTTGGTGGGCCACGCCGCAAGGTGGCAAGAGACTGGTGCTGACGGATTACTGAAGGCCAGAAAAAAGAAAACCCCGATAATCTCTGAGTTTGGCGACCTGGAAGATTAACGGGGCTCACATATTCTGCATAGAAGCTGTTGCTCTATGCGGGGAGTATAGTTACATGCCCAGAAAACTGCAATACCTTCTGTGCTCACTCCTTCTGTGCAACGTAAGCGCAGGATGGCGTGACTGAACAGATATCTGAAAACACATCATTTTACCGGCAGGTAAAAAATCCTTACCCGGAGTTTGTCCCGGTAAAGGGAAAGAAAACGCTGCCGTTCTGCGAAAAAATCCGCCAGAAGGCCGTCGGCTTCACACAGCGCGTGGAGTTTCAGACCCTGATTGCCATGTCTATCGCACGTGGAGAGCGCAGGCGCAGGCCTCCTGTGCTCCGCATCCGTGCACTTGAAGCTTCTCTTCAGGCAATGTGCTGGTATTTTAATCCTCTGGCCAATCGTGTCGGGTCTTCACTGACGACCATGAGTGTCCGGTGTGGACTCGCCACCGAGAAAAAACGGCTGTCGATTACGCGCTTTACGGGCGCATGCCGTACGCTTGAGCAGCTTAAGCTCATCACCTACAACACCGAGTACGATAAAGAAATCGGCTGTAATATCCCGACCGACATCACGTTTACGCCGCTGATGTGGCAGATGCTGGACGTCTCAGAAGAGGCTGTTGCGGCCGCGCGTCGGAGTCGCATTGAGTGGGAAAATCGTCAGCGTGAGAAGAAAGGCCTGCCGCGTGCAGACGCCGGCGAACTCATCAGCGCAGCATGGGCCTTCGTGCGCGAACGTTTCCGGGAATACCAGAAATCACGCCGCGAGCATGGCATCAAGCGTCACCGTGCGCGTAAGGATGCCCCGCGCACGCGTAAGGATATTGAGGCCCTTGTACGTACTCAGCTGAACAAAGAGATTGTTAAAGGCCGCTTCTTTGGCGGGCTCGATGCGGTGCGTGCTGAGATTGAGCGGCGCGTTACTGAGCGTATGAAGCTTTCGCGCGGACGATATACACGACTGGATGATGACCTGCTGATCACGACCTGACAAGGCTGAATCAACGATCTGACCCCGAGGCGCTAATGCGCCGGTCTAACCCTGCGCGAAGCATAAATTCTGCCCTATTTAAGACCCTTTTTTCATTCATCCGGCATGCTCCGGAGGCTTAGTAACGTCTGTAGTCAGCTGATTCTGCTCATCAGGTTTTTTGAGGAAGTGACAAGGCTTCTGCTAGCGTGATTTATCTCACAAAATTCAAAGGTCAGCCCAGATAAGTTTCGGTGTTTACAGTTATCCACATTAACTGCGAGAGACTAAGTCTCATAACTTCTGACCGACACAGTTTTTAACCGCTACCCGAACTTTTAATTAACCGCGATGATCCTTTTAAAAACCCGATCTCCTTTCTTTTAAAAACCCGTTATTACTTACATCTAAATATAAAACCTATTCGCCACTGCCCTGTGGACAGTAAAAGTGAACGCCCTTGCAGCGGACTAAAGTCCGCGCCGGTTCGGAAATGCCGCAAGCGGCAAAGGTTGCTCCCGCCTGCGGCGGGCAGTAGTTACAACAACCTAATCAGAGCCGGCTTCGCCGGTGTCACCTAGTGCGAAATCCACCTGAAAAGCGGCGCCGCCCCGGCCCGGAGGGCCGGAACAGTGTCGCTTTTAGATGGATGCTGTAACTATGCATTTGACATGGCTGAAAGGTATGAGGCCTGCGGTCACTTTCTTTCGTCTCAGACCGTCTGACTTATTCGCGCCTGAAAGGCCGCTGCTTAAACGGCGTCAGTCAGGGGGTGGTTGGGCTTTTGCCATATTTAAGCCTGTAACCGGCTCTGCCGGGCTGACGGCGCCATGGGGCGTCAGAGCCATCCTTAACCTTTTCTGGCGCCTCCATGCCGCTGATGCGGCATTCAGGGGCAGGCTGCGCGCTGCACATTCGCTTTGATATAACCTGACCAAATCATTCTTTTTAATGATCTGACTTTATTTATCATGTAAGCAAATGTTATAAATTCGATAAATAATAACTTTAAGATTTGTTCACTTGTAACTAAGTCTTATTCCAGTTATCAGCCTCATTCTTCCACCTCTAAAATGCACAAAAAAGGAATTTAAATGCTTGAAAGAATAGAACAAATTACCAGTGTAGGCCTATTCCGAGATATAAGAGCGGCATCTATGCCTCTTAAGAAAATTACGTTTATCTACGCTGACAATGGTCGTGGAAAATCGACGCTGGCGTCTATTATGCGTTCTTACACAGAATCAAATGCAGAAATTGTTAGGCACAGGAAAACAATCGGGGCAACAATCCCACAGCATATCAATTTGCTGTTCACTCGGGGGAACCGAGCAAAATTTGAGAATGATGTATGGACTGGTAAGTTCTCAGACGTGCATGTTTTCGACCTGGATTTTGTTGACCGTAATGTTTATTCAGGTGGTGAAATCAGCGCAGGACACAGAAAGCGGCTACTGAGTTTTGCGCTCGGCAGCGATGCAGTCGCTGCGAGGGAAGCCTTTAATGACGCATCCGGTAAGGCAGATGAGGCCAAAAGAGCACTCAAACTGGCAAGTGAAAAGCTGACTATACCCCGGGGAAGCGTAACGTTAGCAAAATACATAAAGCCGATTCAGGATGAAAATATTGATGCAAAAATTGCCGACGTCCAGTCAGAACTTGATCTCTGCAAGAGAGTAGAAACGATCCGTAACCGTACGGCGTATCACCTGTTACCTATTTACGCGCCAGACTTCAGAAATTTTATTTCAACTCTTTCAGCTAATTACGACAGCCTAAGTGCAGGGGCAGAAGAGGCAGTCTGTGCGCACATTCACTATATAAATAGTGATGGTTTTGAACGTTGGGCGAGTAGCGGTCTAGATTTTATTAAAGAAAATAATTGTCCTTTTTGTACGCAAAGCCTGGAGGGCGTTGAATTAATACGTCAATACCGGGAGCGCTTTAACACCTCATACAAAAGCTTACTGAATCAGGTTGCCGACCTCGAAAACGTTATAACGACAGCAATGCGGGTTTTCAATCTGGCTTTACTCGAGAACAAAATTGAACAGGCAGGTTTAGTGACAGAAAACTGGAAAGATTGCCTCCAGTTGGCCGTTGTGCTCCCTGATTTTGATAGAATTGCAGGGGCTGTTCAGGACCTGCAGACAGTATTGAGTCGTCTGGCAGAAACCAAGAAAAATGCTCCTCTGTCAAAGCTGCAAGGTGATTATGAAAAAGAAATTGCTGATGCAGTCTCTGCAATCAATGATGAGCTGTCCGCTTTTAATACTACAGCAACTGCCGCAAACCTTGAGATTCAGGCATATAAAGAGACACTCGAAACTAAGAATGAAGAAACACTGCGAGTTACTTTATCTCAGTATGAAGCAACGCGACTGCGCTTATCTCCTGAGGTGGTGGGCTTAATCTCTGATTATGGTACTGCTAAAACGGCTGAAGCAGCAGCCTCTGCACTGAAAGAAACGCGGAGAGGTGAACTGAATGCGATCATGGATGCGACTCTCGGGACTTATCAATCCTCTATAAATGATTTATTGATGAAGTTTGGTGCTAGCTTTCGCATTACCGAAATTAATTATAACTATGCCGGAGGCGGAGAGCCTAAATCTGAATATGCAATTGAACTAAGAGGGGAGAAAATTTCATTAACGGGAGATGTTTCCAGTTTCCGAAGTTCGCTTAGTGAAGGTGATAAAAGGACACTAGCCTTCGCTTTCTTCATTTCTGTGTTGCAACATGATAGTGACCTCGAGAGAAAAGTGGTCGTGATTGATGATCCTATGTGCAGTCTGGACAATCATCGCAGGAACCACACCATCACCATCATTAAACAGATTTATCTTCGTAGCATGCAGGTCATTATTCTGGCGCACGATCTGTTCTTTGTCCGTACACTGCGAAATGAGTTTTTGAAAATACCAGCTACTCATACCCAGGACATTTCAACCTTGCGCATCATTCATTCTGCAGGAGATTTCAGTGATTTGGCAAAACTGGATGTCGATTTAGAATGTGAATCTCCCTACTATAAAAATCACCGCATAGTAAGCGGATATGCAGATGGCACACACCATCAGCTTCACGACACTGCAGTAGCGATCCGACCGCTTCTTGAGGGATATCTGCATCGACGTTTTCCGGGGAAGATACCTCCCGGAAATCTGTTTGGAGAGGTAGTATCGCAGATCGATAAATCACAACCGAACGACCCGTTATTTTTTGCTAAGTCATTAGTTTCTGAGCTAAATGAAATTAACAACTATGCCGGCCGCTATCATCATGACACGAACCCCCAAGCCTCATTTGAACCTATCACCCCTGGTGAACTAATGTCTTTCTCTAAGCGGGCTTTGAAAGTGATTTATTGCGGCCATATTTAACGCATAATCGTGGCGTTGTGAGCTGGGAATACGTTTGAGGGGTATCTCAAATCTTCGGCAACAATTTGCCTAACGTCATTATTTTATTACTAATAAATTCAAAGCCAACATCACTTGTCGATTGCTGGCTTGAACCATCACTGACTGATTTTTCTTTGAATGTTGAAAATGTTGGTTTTGATTATGGAAGTAAGGGAAAAAAATGTCGGCTTTTCATAACTGGCTAATTGATATCGCGGGCGGCAATTATTTTGTCTACATTAAGCGCCTTTCTGCCAATGATACCGGTGCGACAGGCGGGCATCAGGTAGGGCTTTATATCCCATCGGCTATCGTAGAAAGGCTTTTCCCATCGATAAATCACACCCGGGAACTGAATCCCTCCGTTCTTCTCACCGCACATGTATCTTCACATGCCTGCCCGGACAGCCAGGCCCGTGCAACCTATTACAACAGCCGCCATTTCGGTAAAACCCGAAATGAAAAAAGGATCACCCGCTGGGGAAGAGGCAGTCCGCTTCAGGACCCTGAAAATACCGGCGCCCTGACGCTTCTTGCCTTCAGGCTTGGTGAAGAGAGCCAGGACAGCCCTGCTGTAGATATATGGGTATGTGCCAGCCCCGATGAAGAAGATGTCATTGAGACTGCAATTGGTGAAATTGTTCCTGGCACTCTTATCGCTGGACCTGCCGGGCAGATTCTGGGCGGCCTGTCTCTTCAGCAGGCGCCCGTGAATCATAAATATGTGATTCCCAAAGAGTGGCATCTGCGCTTTCCGTCCGGTAGTGAAATTATTCAGTATGCAGCTGGCCATTACGTGAAGAACTCCGGGGACCCGGATGAGCAGCTTGTTGATCGCCGGCGCATTGAGTACGACATTTTTCTGCTGGTCGAGGAGCTGCATGTACTGGACATTATCCGGAAAGGATTTGGCTCAGTAGATGAATTCATTGCACTGGCCAATTCTGTCAGTAACCGGCGGAAATCCAGAGCCGGGAAGTCCCTTGAACTTCACCTGGAGCATCTTTTCATCGAGCACGGCCTCCGACACTTCGCCACTCAGGCCGTCACAGAAGGTAATAAGAAACCCGATTTTCTTTTTCCTTCTGCAGAGGCTTATCACGACGCGGATTATCCGGATGAAAATCTGCGTATGCTGGCGGTTAAAACTACCTGTAAAGATCGGTGGCGGCAGATACTGAATGAAGCTGACAGAATTCCACAAATGCATCTGTTTACGCTGCAGGAAGGCGTTTCACAAGCGCAGTACAGAGAAATGCAGGAGGAAGGGGTCAGGCTGGTCGTGCCCTCATCGCTCCATAAAAAATATCCGGAAGCGGTGAGAGCTGATTTATTGACCCTGGGGGCGTTTATTGCTGAACTGACAGGGCTTTATGCAGAGCTGCCTTAGATACCCGCCGGCAGACAGTGCCGACATTTTCAGTCAGATTTTTTTTCCTGAACGCCGGCAGAAACGGCTTTCAGGATGTAGGGCTCAAGCAGTTTTGCGACCGCTTCAAACACCGGCACCACGACGGAGTTACCAAACTGCCGGTATGACTGCGTATCAGAAACAGGAATACGGAAAGGTCTGCCTTCAGGTTTTTCAAAGCCCATAAGGCGCGCGCACTCACGTGGGGTAAGACGGCGCGGTCGGTTCGCCTGATTTTTCTCATCTGCAAAATCAGTTTCGCCAGCAGTCATGTCCCAGCCACGATCTATCAGTATTTCAGAACCGTCCTTGTGGTAGCGGGCAGAGAGCGTGCGGGCAACGCTGTCTTTATTTTGAGGATTAATGAGGCCAAAGCCAAAGCCGTTACCCTTAGCCGCATGCTTTTTAGCGTAGTTATAAAGATATTCCCAGAGTTTTGGCGTCAGTATGTATTTGCTGTCCACAACGGGCTCGAGCAGCTCGCCAAATGACGGCCTTTGTTCGGGATACAGGCGGCTGATGTCGCGCAGAGTAAAGCCCTTATGAATGTTCAGGTCGCGGCGGAAACCGACCAGAACGATACGTTCACGGTGCTGAGGAAGGAAGTGCCGGCCGTCGATAACTTTAGGATCGCTTTTCCCTGTATCTGACGCATCCGAGACTTCATAGCCCAGCTCGTCAAGCGTCTCCATTATGACCTTAAAAGTTTTTCCCTTGTCATGGCTTTTCAGGTTCTTGACGTTCTCCAGCACAAAAATAGCCGGTTTTTTGGCGCGGATGATACGCGCCACATCAAAGAACAGCGTGCCCTGAGCCTCGCATTCAAAGCCATGAGCACGACCCAGTGAGTTCTTTTTGCTTACGCCCGCAAGGCTGAATGGCTGACAGGGGAAACCTGCGAGGAGGACATCATGATCCGGCACATGCGTATCAATGTGAGCATAGGCATCGGTTTCGGACACGACATCGTTGTCACTGAGAGTGACTTCGCGTATGTCGAGATTAAACGTGTGAGACTGCTCGTCGTTAAACCAGTTGGCTTTGTAGGTGCGTACAGCCTCTTTATTCCATTCGCTGGTAAAAACGCACTGGCCACCAATGGCTTCAAAACCCTTCCTTATGCCGCCTATACCGGCGAACAGATCAACGAATCTGAATGCATAATCCGGATGGTGAGCGGGAGGGGGCGGAAGCATTTTACGCAGAAGCGCCTCCTCAGCGGATGTCAGTAATTTAGGCTGGCACTTGCCATTAATCCATCGGTTAAGGGTTTCACGGCTCCATTCGTTCTTACCGACTTTTCTGAGCAGCTCAGCCACAGACTTCTGGTCATAAATTTCCAGTACCTGCTCAATCAGCTTTTTATCATTTACCCGCCGCAGTTCTTCTTCGACTGCCGCTTTCTCAAGCAGGTCCTGCGCCAGTAGTTCAAATTCGGACATAATGCCTCCATAGGGTCTTATGGGTGAAAAGGTATCACTCATCTGACCCAGATGGAATTAATTTATCTGGATATTTAAACAGTAAGTTATTTCAGCGATGGTCAGCTGCTGGCTCTCCACTGTAAGGGTGCGGATCAATTATAAAGACGACGCCTGATTGGATCACTCAGACCATGGGGTAGTTAGATAACAGGGGGAATGAGGATTTTATCCCGGCTGCGCTTATGTCCATGCGGAACGTGCCGATAATCAGTGTGTGCCTCACCAGGGTACATATGAATGATACTGCAACTGATTGTGCTTATGGCTCCCTCCGGGAGCCATTTTTTTATCCAGGTCAGTCTGCCCTGAGAATCGGATCATCATGAGGAGAGCGTCGCCACTTCTGGTTTATCGCTAAATCCCCACTACACTGTCTGCACAATTTCAGCATACAAGAGCACATATGAAATATCTGGCATCAGGCGTTATATTGATGGCGTTGAGTCACACAGCTGCAGCGGTTTCACCCTCTGCGTTCTGGCCATCCTGCGACATCAGCGTGCAGCATGCTATAAGGGCTGATAATGGTAGCAGCGACAGTGACTCGCTGTTGTCGCATATTTCGCTGCGTGTCAACGTGATTCAGGCCGATGCCGGGACTGCCCGCAAGGCAGGAAAACTGTCAGAATCGCAGACGGAAATGATCTGGCATCATGCTGACCGCATCCGTGCGGACGCCGCGCGCTACGCGCGTGAGCAGGGCTTTCTCAGCGCTGCTGAACGCGCCAGTTTTGACAGAGAGCTCGATGAGGTCGCCGGACGGCTTTGTGCCCGCATCCTTCAGCCCGTCAGGGGGTAAAGTCCGGCCACATTTTGTTTTCCTGACTTCAGTACCCTGTAACATGAGAGAAGTAGATGAAAATCGATGTTGATCTTAATGACAATCTTTTCGATGAAGCCTGTCGGCTGACCGGAATGTGCTGCCTGCTGATGGCCAGAGACGGAGAAGAGATTAACCGGACTCAGCTGACATTGGAGCTGATGCGCCTGCTCGGAACCTGCATCGAGCAGGCAGGACAGTGCCCTCCGCCCCTGCTTTTTGCGATTGAGGAGCTGACTGAAGAGCCGGATGCAGACACCGGGGATGACGAATCGTGAGTTTGCCGGCTGGTTGGTATATCTGAATCTATCCCCGTAATAGTTCTTCAGCCAGCCAGCTTTCCTGCCGTCTAACGGGCACTCTTCATTTACGTTAAGGCTTCCAGTCACTTAAACTGTGTGTCTGATATGCTTCCGCTTCCCGGGAGCACTGCATTAACGGAAATTTCATGGATAAAGGTAACCTTAACGTCAGTCATCTAGCCTGGTGCGGGCTTGTTGCCCTGAACACGGCCCGCCTAGACGGGCAGGTTAATTCTCCCGCGCAGGACAATCTCTTCCTGACCCGCTGGCTTGCCACGGCAGAGAAGCAGCGGCGCTTTCCGAAGGAGCTGGCCAGCGACATCAGCTGGCTGCTGCGGGAGGGCCGTGAGAAAGGTCTGCGCGCGGATCTGCCCGGTAAGCTCGATTATCTCTGGCGGGCCGGTAACGGTAACCTCAGGGCCCAGAATGACCTGTTCCGGCTACAGCACGCGCTGCAGGCAGTTAAGCTGACCGGCTGGATTTACATGGTGCTGGCAGGCAGCGAATGGAGCGGGCGCCGTCAGCTGCGCCTCAGCCCGGCCGTTTCAGGCATCTACCTTAACCGAAACGGGCTGGATTCAGGTTTCGACGAGCACGGTCAGCAGCGCATTGCGCTTCCCGCCCGCATTACCGGCGAACTGACAGCGCTGGATACGCTGCTGAACCGCTCAGGCTGGCGCCGCGTGAAGGCCGAAAGTGGAGATCCGGACTTGTACCATTTGCTTGCGGAAGGTTTTAGTGGAGAGTGAAATATGCCGCACGTGCTGTGTAACCACCATGATGGCTGTATTCGGATAGCTCACGGGGGCGCGACAGCCGGCGAATGACCAGAAAGTAGCACCTGCAGTCGATCAGTCAAGGTGCGAACTGTCTGTTACAGACCCGGACAGCCGTTATCAGTAACAAACTACGGGATAAATCTGGTTGCGGGTACACCGGTTGTTCTGCAGATGGCCAGTATGGCGGGAGTTTTTCCGGGGTTGAGGCCCCGGGCTTAAATACTTTCCGGGCCTTATTCAGTCACGGACACTCTCCTAAAAATAAGCGTCACATATAGACCACATTATTACCCAGAGTATGTATCAACCCTGTTTAAATCAACAGTATGGCTTAATTAAAGCTAAAGACTCCATTTGCTATATGAATAAAAACAGGACACTCTGGGAGCCTGAATTGCCACGGGGGACTATTTCAGATGGATATGATGCTTGAGTATATGCTTCCCAAATATGCAGAGCTACCTTTGTCAAAGCAAACCCTTTGTAGCTGGCTTGAAAAATGGATTGAGGGGCATGAAGAAAAATGCTTCGACAACACCTTCGCGGAACGATTTCCGTGGAAAGAGATGGGATTGCCCCGGACATATTTTTTACAGCGAAAACTCTGCATCAATAGTCAATATTTTCTGACGGGCGCGCGTTACAGAGGGGGAGATATTAGTTCCCCTTTTATCGATATAGTTGCTTCAAGCGCCGTCATCGATGATGACGTACTCAAAGCTGTCAGCAGGGAGTGGGCAGAGTTAAAGCCACTGCTCATTCGCCATCTCTCGCCTGGATACCATACTTTTCAGGGGGTGACAGATCAGCTTATATATGCGTCCTGCCTGCTTAATGGTCCAGAATATTATGATGACGCCATTACCTTGAAAACCGCCGCAATCGCTGATTTTGAATGGTGCCTACAGGCTCTGGCTGAGGCCTACCAGCATACGTTGTCCACAATTCCTGTGTTGACCGGGCATCTGTGCTCCATAAATAGCGAAGACCTCCTGAGCCATATTATGCAAGGCAATGCATATATTGTTCAAGAACAAGGCGTTCGTGCCGGGCTAATCGTTTGCGAAAAAGAGGATGTCGCTTTTTTAAAAGGTTACCGCATTACTGAAGAGGTCATTCTTCCCGCGTTTCGTGGGCGCTCTCTGGCTTCCCGGGCACAGCGTTTACTGCGTAACCATCTTTACCACTTCAGCGGGGAGGCTTGTCTGATAGCAGGTACGATTCTCCCGGAAAATTGTCCCTCAATAAGAACCGCTGAAAAAGCGGGGCGTGCCTGTGTACTCAGATATGAGTTCTTACCTGTAATGTTAGATTGAGTGGTACACGGATTAAAAGTATTGGTACGCAGCGGACGGGATTGCAGGCCGCTGTCAGCTTTGAACCCACAGCAAGAGGTGGGCTATTCAGCTTTCGCTCATGAGTAAAAGCCTGGCTTCAGAGAAATCAGGAATCTGCACTTCATATAAAAGCCTTTAACTCCTCAGCTTTTATGTTTGCAAGCATTGAAGCTTTCAAATGGGGGAATGCTGCGAGATACCTGGATATCAGGTTGAACCCTGCGGTATATCCCAGCCACCTTGGAAAATCCCCGGCTCCCAAAAACCAGCCATTATGGTCGTAATCAGTGCAATGCCAGTTTTCAAGCATTTTTAAACGGTAGTGCTTAATAGTGTCGGACTTGAGGTTTTCCCAGGGCTCAGGTTCACCACCAAAAATCTCAAGTGAAAAATGTCCGGCAAGCCCTTCAGAGACCAGCGCCTCGCCCAGCGTTGAACCGTATCCGGGTCCTGTCCACCTTGCAGCATGGTGCAGTTCATGAGCAAACATACGTTCAATAGAGTGCGCATCGTTTTTGCAGAATGCGGGATTTTCAGGATCGACAGTTATGTAGATAACGCCCGCTTCAGGACAAAACCCTCCATGCCCTTTTTCAGGGATAACATACTTACCGGCCTTAACCACGACATCCAGTGAAGGAGTCGGCATCAACCTTGCAGCTTGTATGTAAGTATCAGTCAGTTTAGTTTTAAGCCATTCACGGTGAACGGTGAGTTTTTTATGAGCATTCAGAAAATGGAATGTTATTTGAGGCATTTCTGTACCACTATAACGCGCAAGTCATTGACTGAATCTTAATCAACTCTCGACCACCCCGGCAAGCATAATCGGCAATGTGGTAACCTAACCAGTATAGCCGCCAGATTCTGCTGAACTTTCGGAAGCCAGTTTACTCAGGAGTTCACCATGGAGATAATAACTCACAATGCCATCATTTATTCTCCCCCCTAAAGAATGATAAAAACGGTTTGCTCCGGCGTTTGATTTCTCGGCATTCCAGTTGTTGCTTTGGCACTCATTTTCCAGAGCGAGTTTTGCAATAAAGCGCATCATAGATTTCCCTGTGCCTTTCCCTCTCTCATTCCGGGAGATATAAAGCTCTTTAACGTGCAACTGACCACTGTACCGGGGAGAAGGGTATAAAATACTGCAGCACGCGAGCCCAACAATATGAGCGTCGCAGCGAGCCCTGATCACCAGAGTACCGGATAGCTGACTGAATAGTCGATTGCGGAGGTAATTCTTTAATTGAGGTTCCTGAATGTTGCCCTTACCATAATAGTGTTCTTCCATCTCAGTAAAAATTTTTACCATGGTTTCACATTCATGTAGCGGACACAGTTCTACTGTTACTTCCATGCTTACTCCTTTTAGCTAATAAAGCGTCACAGATGTGTCAGGATTCTGCGCCATTGCAGCCCTTACCCGCAGTATTGATTTGTATGTGTATAATTTTAATAAACAGTAAGTCCGTCACATGGATTTAAAAAAAAAGGCTGATCGTATGAAATCATCGTCCAGACCAAAATGTTATCTGGTGTTTCACACAGCCCGGGCACAGAGCGGACGGATACGTGGCACTGGGGCTGCTATGAGCAAAGAACGAACTATGTTATATCCCCATTACAACCATTTATTATAACTATAAACGTCATTATATTGATAAGTGGCGTATAAAGTGCACGGCATTGTTACTGAAAAAAGGTGTATTCACTATGAACCCCTATGAATGACATTACAGGCATTTGCGGGCAAAAGGAGCTGTTGCATGGGCTGGTAATGGCTATCAAAGGGCAAAAAAACAGCAAGAAAAAATCTTCCATTGGCTCAACTTACAGCAATATTTACCCCAGCCGGGAGCGGCCGTGCTTGAAATGGGGTGTGGAAATGGTGCAATGGCAGCACAATATCTTGCTGAGCGAGGATATACTGTGTGGGAGTGGATTTATCAGAGACCGCTATCAGATGGGCAGAAAATCGGTTTCTGCAAGCCGGACTCTCAGCACAATTTCTCGTCAGTGACGTTTGTCATATCCATCAGTTCAAGGACTCAAGGTTTGAGTTGATAATTGATGGCAGTGGTTTGCATTGCCTCATTGATGAAGCCCGAGCCCTCTTCTTCAGGGAAGTGAGGAGACTGCTTAAACCCGAGGGTCGATTGGTGATTAGTTCTATGTGTGGAACCCCTGGTCATTATGAGGGTGTTACCGCTTATGATCCTATCAGATATCATATACTAAGAGATGGGCAGCCCTGGCGTACACTAAAACCGTTCCAGGTTTTAGCTGATGAAATACAGGAAGAACATTTTAAAATACTGGCAACCTCAATCAATAACAACGCATGGTTGGATCATGCAACATTAGTATGTTCGGTGAGCTAATTGCAGATTTATGCTTAGATTAAGACGCTTACGCTGAATAAGGCAATTACACAGAACAAAAGATTGTGAAGTTGTGGAGAGTGTCGTCCCTGACAGTTTCTCCGGCCGGTCAACGCTTTCGCGCAACCGATGAGGTCATCTTTGCATCGTCGTCTTCCGGCCGGAGCCGGACTACGTCCTCTGGCGTTAGTGCTTTTCTTCGTTCGGGCCTGCAGAGTCCTGCAGGTGCGGTACAGACTGTTCAGCATCCCCTTTTACGGCATACTCCAGCAGCCAGTTTCTGGCGTCTGAAATGTCCATCTGCCGGGAAACGCTGATTTCATACTCAGCCATATGATTCAGCTCGTTCAGGAGAGAAAAGACGGTAATGTCCTTTCCCGCAAGACCCAGCTGCAGTACCGCCTCGCCAATAGTGACGTGGCCTTCTTCGTCTTCATGAAACAACACGATTCAACCTCCATTGGTACGAATTGATGACAACCTCACCTCTGACTGTAGTTGCTTAGACCGGATACACCCGTAGATATTTCTGTATATGTCACCAGCAGCGTGGCAAGTCCGCACCCGGGGCAGGGTGATTCACACTAACCGTAAAGATAAAAAAAGGGCATGCTGATACGATATGAGTACATAACTGATAATCCAAGTCAGATGGATTTTATTAAGAACTCACTACCTGCCGTTAATTCTGATGAGCCTGCAGGTGACAGTTCTTCCAGACCGGAATACGGAGTGTGAGTGGATAGTGGCGGGCATAAGATACCTGATGAAATACATCAGCTTATAGGAAATGTGGCTAAAGAACTGATAAGGTCAGGCAGATCACTTACCCTGGATGAGCTGACCCGTGCTCTTCATCGTTTAAGTGAAACGGCAAAAGACACAGCGGTACGGGAGCGCAGCCGGGAAATAATAGTGTTACTGCTGAAAAGAATGCACTGATGCGAGATGATTTTCCTGGTCGATAAAATCTGTAGCGTGAACAACGTAAATCAGAGCGCATCCGGCTCAAAGTCAATGCTTACAAGTATCTCAAGACAGCTTCTGAGCACGTCGAGTCGCAAAGGGTCGGTGGTGGTTTCCATCTCTCCGATAATGCAGAAGATAATGGCGCGTCTCGAAACCTCACCGGATCCGGCCAGTGATTCCCTGACGGCAGCACAGAAGACTCTCTTTTCATCTTCAAAACGTTCGTCCATTGACCCGAATAAGTTCAGCAGCTCCTGTCCGCCAGGTATCGTGCGCTCTTGCATAGTGTGCCCTATATATATCGCTGCCTGCTTCCTGGATAAGTCTTAAAAACTTAATCAGCGCATCAGCGCATCAGCGCATGAGCAGCCCGATTAGTTTCTGATAATGCTGTTCTACTTCAGCCGATGACGCCCTGTCAGCACGAGCCAGCAGGCTCATGCAGAGCGATTTACGGTTCAGCGTTTTTCCCGCGCTCAGAATTTCCACGACGATTTCACCCAGCGTTTCCTGCTGTGTTGGCGTGGAGGTCATGATAAGGCGAGTTACGGAGCTGTTAACTGCTTCTGGATTTCCGGCTGTGTTATTGCGCATCGACTACCTCGTCTGCATTAAATTTAACCTGTTTGTTAAGTAAAGCTATAGCGGAAGCTCATACTTGTACAGGTTTAATTTTTATGTACAACTTACTGGGATTTGAGTTTACCGAGTGGTTTCTGTTAATGCATTGTTTTATATTTATTTTTATCTTACGGATTTGTGTCCATTTTTGTGCTCTCTGTCTCACTATTCCCTGTCAGCCAGTTCAGACCCGGCCTGACAGTAATGCTCATCGTTCGGACATGTTACAAAAGTGCTGGCATGCATTCGCAAGCGAACTCTGACAACGTCATCATCTGAAGTATGAGGCTCTTAAGAAATCCAGACGTCGGCCGAAAACAGAATGTACATAACCGATAACTGCGAGTTGCTACTTATGGCCAGAGCCCTGCCCCCGACCTATCTTCCCGCTTCACCTGCCTGCCTGGCAGAAAAGCTCCGTGAAGTTGCGGACATGCTGGAAGTCCGCAGCCCGTCTATCCGTTCGGCAGAACGGCATTACGCCACGGGAAGTCGCGGAGAACCTTTAACAGTCATTCGCATTGAAATTCAGGAGCATCCTCTATAAAGCCAGAGAACATATATTTCTTGCGTCTCAACTCTGCTGATTAACTGAATATCAGATGACAGCCAGCGTCTGATATTCAGGGTGTCAGGTCCGGCCAGCACCGCTTAAATCAAGCATATTTATGTTTAAGTAGAGCGCCAGAGTGGAAGTGGCTGCATTTTAGGGCTTCGGACATTATTCAGGTTGAGCAAAAAATAAGGGTAGGTGTAGAGTGCATGTTAAAATTGTTTGCAGAAAACTCATTGTAAAAAAACTTTCCGGTCAGCTCCAGGGCTTAAAGAACCTGAACAGGGTAACGTAGTCTGAAGGCGGACGCGCCCCTCCGGAATCGGATGCGCAGCGCATGCACCGTGCTTCTGCCAGTACGAGTTACCTGCTCTGACCCGGGTGCAGGTCAGAATGAGAGATATTATTTCAGGATGGAAGACTCAACATCGATATATCAGAAACTTATAATAAAATTAAAAGATTCAATTTATTTATCCTTATTAATCCATAGCCGTAACTATGCATCTCATAACAATTCCGCTCCGCCATTTGCTATAATAACGATGTGGTTAAAATTATTCTCATTCATTTCCTAAGCGAGGTGTAAACGTGTTGTACAGCGAAGACATTCCCGGTCACGCAGTTATTGGTGAAGCAGCAGTCATTCTTGCCGTGCGTGAAGAGGAAACATCCGTTGATGCCCTCCTGACGGAGCTGGACATTATACTTAAGCGCGATGCAAAATCGAGGCCTGGCGCATACATTATAGCCAGAGTCGCCCTCATTCGGCGCTGGGCTGGATGACCCCATCCGAATTCGCCGAAAAATCTGCCGGTTGTCAGAATTAGCAACCAACCTGAAGCCGGTTATTCCTGATTATGACTGGATCTTATTCGGGGTCAGGGTCAATATGAAGACATTACTAACATCGCGGTGTATTAATCAAAGGGGAGCAGGTCAATCGGAATGTTAAAATCTGCAATGGTTCTGTCAGTTTGGTTGTAAGCTGACTTAAAATATCTATATGAAATGTGAATTAAACAATCTTTCAGTAGAGAAAGCATGCGTTAAAACTTCTTAAGGTCAGGTAGTATGGTCTTAAATTATAAATAAATTGGTTGTGCTGTTTTTTGTTGTTAATGATGTTTTCATTAGTTGCTATAATCATGGAAACAATCAAATCAAAATGATGCTATATATCTTCTTAATTAAAGAATCTATTTGATGCCCAACTTAAGAGCAATCAACTATCAAAATATCGCGTTTTTAGTGATTTAACTTATACATAACAGGAAAACTACGAGCTTAAAAACTAATATTTATATTCGGTCTGGTATCAACTATTTCATCAGCATAAGTGGTAAATCAGTCGATGAACTCATCAGAAATGGTGTCTAACAGAATGTGTCATTTGAAGAAAAAATTTCCTCCAAGGCAGCTAATGCCCTGCAGGTTTATGGTATTGATGACATTCTTAGAAACCTGAAACATAACCCTCAAAACTTATGAAGAGAAGAAGCTCAGGCAGTTTAGATACAATATCAAGTGAGCATTTATAAGTTGAAAAAAATTATCAGAATGAATTAGTAATATCGATGCCTGCTACAACATATGAATTGTCTGCTACTGATGAATTACTTACTGTTTTTGATAAAGTTGTTAAAAATTGTAAATATACACTCTTTATTTTATGAGGGCGATCATCAGGTCAAGTGATATAATTATGCTTATTCGCAAGTAGCATATAAAGAATGTAAAAAATGGGCTTTATCGAAAGCGACATTATTTTCATATCATGCTTATTGTCTTGATGAAACTAATTGCCATTTTTTTAAAACTGTAAATTATACACTTTCTATCTAACCGTTTAGTAATATTTTAGGTGCCTGAAAAAGTTCTTTAGCTGAATTATAGATTACCAACGGTGTGGAGTTAGGTACAGATGCAGCGATGTTCAACCCCGTAAATTACCTGAACTTTTAATCCGTTTTCACCTTATATCCTCATGGAGATGGTGATTTCCTTATTAAATAAAAGAAGAAAACACACTTGATATAATGACTACTGGTGGCGCAGCCGCACTTAGCTTTATGAAAATTGAAAGAATTCAGTCGGGATATGAAGTCGATATTATTGTTTGCTCGGAAAAAGATATTAATGCTGGATAAGTTGATATCCGTATTTAAATTCCAATAACATCAATCTCTTTAACTATTAATACCAACGTTGTTGTACCGAACGTTAGTCACAAGAGAGTAAAAACGTCACTATGTGTGCTTTCGCGGGACAAGGTTAATATGAACAGAAGCTTTCTCTTTTGAATCAGAAACTGGATTTTTTGGCTTTTTTTTCAGCCGACCAGCCTTTGTTTTACTACCCGAAATCAGAATTTTCTCCGTGGATTCCGGCTTGATTGAAGTGTCTGATTTATGAAGCATTTTCAAGCAGGCCTGGCACTGCTCTATTTCAGGGAAAATCTTCTTGGCTGTAGCCACGGCGTGTGTATAATCAGGGAACGATCCAAGAAATTTTTTTTGATCATTTCGGAAATAGATGCAATCTTTATGATGTACTACTTTTCCTATAAATGAATTATTGCAAACATAATAATATTCGTAAATCATTAGTATTTTCGACCTCTATATCAATGTTTGTTTAACCATCTCAGCTAACGCATTATCCGGACTCACAGCCGCTATGAAGCAGACCTACGTTTTTGTAGTCTTTTAACCGAATGGTACGAGAAAAGCTAAAAAATCATCGTGGGACGGCTTGTTCTACAAGTATGCGTACATCTATTTGTATGCTCCCCGAACTACATTACGCGCATGAGTGCAATGTAAAACCGCTACGTCGAAATCTTGTTATGTTGGAATAATCATCGGAACTTAATTTAAATCAAATTGACAGCGATAAATTCATTTTTCTATGCTGAATAACCGTAGCTCTCAATGCTGTGTCTTCACTGATAATCAAATCTTCACTCATGATGAATCTTTTATAATACACAACTGTATGTCTATTTCAACTAAGGTGGCTTTTGATACGCTGGCGGCCGGGTCATTTTGTTAATCGATTACTAATGAGGGATTCTCAGGATACAATTCAACGCATGTTTTAAGAGATCCGCCACCCACCCCATTAGCTGCACTGCTCAAGCGCTTTATCGTTGCCTCCAGCCTGAAGTCGGTACCGATCCTCAAATATTAATGTCAGTATCATTCCATTAACCGTTTTAGCAAACTGTATATAAGGCTATAATTGGTGTAACAAAATATTATGATTAATTTGTTTGCCAAATATCAGACATGCCGATTTATACTATTGTGATAGAACACCTTACGTTAACTTAAGCATTCAGCTTATGTATAATTTAATTTTAAACCTGGTGTGATTTGTTTACGTTTAACAGCGCACCTATCAAGCACCTGCTTTCTAACCCTTATGCCCCACGAAATAATATCCGTGACCTTGGATTAAGGGTAATAGATTTATCATCCGAATTGAATGGACCATGATAAACGCCGCATATGTCCGTAAGAAGGATTTCTATGAATCCGATATACTTTATAAGAATACTCAGTGGCCGGTTAACCTTTCCAGCCACGGGTATAGATATTAGAACGAGTAGAATAAGCCAACGGTTACACTGGTATTATCAGCACGCTTTACAATGGGACTTTTTTTAGCTTTTGAAGTCAGTTGAGTATACGTCACGTCAGCATAGCTCCACCAGTTATCACTGAACGCATGCGTCCAGGTTAGCTCAGCATCATAACTGTATAAACCACTACCAGTTCTGTATGTACTGTAGCCAGAGTTGACACTCTGTTCATTATTAACACCATAAAAAGTATTTAAATATCTGGCATCACCAAAATTTGCTTTTGAGGAGAATTCAAGTGTATCCGACGATGTCTCAAGAATTTTAAATTTCAGTCCTGCATTATATTGCATGCCCTGGCTGTCAGTAAGAGGGGCAATGACGTTACCTTCAAGCGCCAGGTATGGATTAATCTGCCAGCCAAGGGTCGACGTGGAATTAATGGCCGCCTTTATCTTCCCCATCCCTTTAAGCTTATCTGAGCCGTCCCGCCAGTCGGCATCAGCGTCTTTTCTGCCAGAATAATAGCCCAGAGTTTCTCCGGCATAAAGGCCGTTTTCCCATGCATACTGGTAACCAATGCCCTTATCTGAGTCCAGGAAAAAGTTGCCGTGCTGGATTTTCAGGTAAGGGAGTACACTATAAGTATCTTCATCCGAACCGCTGTACTTTGCCATTTCCTGAACGCCAACCCCGAGAGTAACATCAGTGGTTGGGGTACTATCAGCAAGCACGCTGAAAGACATCACCGCGGACGGAAAGATAATCATGGCTGAAATGAACTTATTATGTTTCTTCATGGTTAATATTTTCTGTAATATCCTAAAATGAAAGGCGATTATGCCCTTCTTAAATCAATTAACAGTCCAGTAATAATCAAGATTTCATCAAGGCACTAAATGAAAAAAATATTGATCGTAGAAGACGACCTGGATGCCGCAAACGTGCTGGAAGCGTATCTGAAAAGAGATCATTTTCAGACCGTGATGGCACATGACGGGCATAAGGGACTGGAGCTGGCTACAAGCGAAAAGCCGGATTTGATTTTGCTGGACGTCATGCTGCCGGGGATGAGTGGGACTGACATACTCCTCACCCTGCGCCGGCGCTCCGATGTGCCGGTTATTATGGTAACCGCTATCGGCGATGGTCCGGATAAAATCAGTGCGCTTCGTTACGGTGCCGATGACTATGTAGTTAAACCCTATAACCCGGGAGAAGTAGTGGCGAGGGTACAGGCCGTGCTGCGCCGTTCCAGTTCAACATCTGCGGCTAAGACGCTACGACACGATAAGATTTTTGCAGACCTGGAGGCAATGCAGGCCAGTATCGATGGCCCTGAAGGAATGACGGCACTGGATCTGACTGCGACCGAACTGTCGCTCCTGATAACCTTTATGACGTCCCCTCAAAAAGCTTTTACCCGGCAAGCCCTGCTTGAGGCGTGCCTTCCAGACAGTAATGCACTTGAACGCGTTGTTGATACCCATATTTATAACCTTAGAAAAAAGCTGGAAGCGGCGGGTCAGTCCAATGTGCTGATCAATGTCCGTGGGATTGGCTACCGGATGACTGCGGTATGAAACAACTCAGGGAAAATCAGGCCAGAGATGAGGCTGAGCCGAAAAAAAGGAATTCGCTACGGAACTGGATTTACAGGCGACTCTTTTCGCTGGTGTTAGGTTGCATTGTTGTTATTGCGTTTTGCATGTGGTTACGTTATTTCATAACTAACCTCTTGGTCAGTTATGAGATGCCAGCTGCTGTACGAACGGAACTTTCGCATTTACGAAAAAATCCTGAAAATGATCCTGGCCGGTACCATGAGATTATTGATAGATGGTATGGCATCGATTATTCCGATCCCTCCATTGCATCGTCAGACTGGCTATTGCTGTTTGCACTTGTATTAGTTGCCGCTCCGGTTCTGCTTTTCATCATGCTGCGCTCCGTTCGGCCTGTTTCAGTTCATATCAGCCGGCTGGCTTCCGTAGCTCGTGCGGTTACCAGAGGCAATTTTGGTGTCAGCACGGCTGTTCCGGCAGAACTTCCGGATGAGCTGAAGCGACTTTCCGAGGATATTAATGCAATGTCCGGTCAGCTATCCCGCTATGAAAAAGAACTCAAAGCGTCGAGTGTTGCGCTGGCTCACGAACTCCGTTCACCGCTGACAGCATCAATTGGCAGGCTGCAGGGTATGCTGGATGGCGTGTTTGAACCTTCACCCTCGCAGCTGAATATGGTGATGCAACAATTGCAAAATCTGAACCGTCTGGTTGATGACCTGCATCTGCTGTCGCTGGCCGATGCAGGCCAGCTGCATCTGAACAAAACAGCATGTAACGTCATTGAGCTGATACGTGAAAAAATCGCATGGGCCAGACCTCGACTCATTGAAAGCGGCGTGGATGTCACTTTACTCAGTCAGTCAGTAGCGCAGTGCCACGCCGATCCTTTCCGACTGGGGCAGGTGATATTAATCCTGCTGGATAACGCAATAAGGTACGCTGCCGACGGGAAAACGATTGAAATCGAATATTATCTAAAAGGCGGCCAACTGACCATTACCTGCAGCGACCGCGGGCCAGGCGTGAGTGATGAATTTATGCAGACTATTTTTGACCGCTTCTCCCGTGCTGATGCTTCACGCGCCCGTCATTCCGGAGGGTCGGGTCTTGGCCTTTCCATCGCAGCCGCGATATGTCAGGCGCATGGTGGAGAACTGAACGCGCGCCGAAACCAGTATGACGGATTGACATTTGTCGTGACGCTTCCGGCCATTCCACCGGAAGGCATATAGTGCTTATCACCCGAATCTTGATACTTTCTAAACCGTATCTGGATTAACTTATTCTGTAATGCATGTAGCAGGGGGAGAGCATGCATGCATTACAGTGAACTTACTGACGTACTCAGAATCATGATTTATGTCATAGAAAAGAAACCGTTTTGTACCTCTGTCGCTGGACTGGGATTTATCGTTATGTTTCTGCTGTCTGTATGCAGCAGGCGCTGACTTTTCTCACTCTGGATGCTTAAAACATCGTTTTTCCTGTGGTTAATGCGTTCGCCCATCGCAGTTTGTAGGCCCAGTCCTTACCGACGGATCCCATTGAAAACCTCATCTCTTTGCCTGTGATGGCACAGTACTCCCGCGCTGAAGTGATATTCATCCACATCAAGAGGCTGCCCGGACTTATATCGATATATTTCATATTAATGCCGCCATTGGGCACGTCGAAATAAACGATGCTATCACTTTCAACCATAAAGATGAGATCCATGGCGCAGGGCTCATTTCCGATAAAAAGAATATGGCCAAAAACCATATGCTTCATAGCCTTGATAATTGTTATGAGGTTTTCCCTGGAATAACACTCAATCTTATCGGTGAACCGCGACTTAAACAGAAAAATATAAAAATCCGCCAGTTCCTCTGCACTATACTGATTCAAATCACAACAACGACCACCGGCCCTTAAAAAACGGTTGTACTCATTTCTGCGATTCTTTTCCGTCTTGGATGAATAGCTGCTCTTGGCAAAGCACACTTTTGTTTTTCTTGCTACTGCAAAGTTAACATTTCTGAAGTTTCCCTTATTAAAATGAGATATTTTGTTGGCCTTCTCAGGGAAAAAAAGTGTTTCACCTTTCGCTATAGGGAGCATGATTTCATCATAAGATAGTGGAAATTTTTTCCACTGGTCCACCCCTATTTTTTTGGGGCCCACCAAAGCATATGCAGCAATGTATTCGCCATTTCTTTCTTTATGAAAATAGGAAACGGGTTGGCTGTGATGTGTAGCGAAAAATCGTATAACGTCGGGGTGCATATTAACGCTTCCACCAAAGCGTTTATAACAGAGTTCATAAATGCTGGCGTCGGATGTTTTCCAGCCGTACAACGCTCGTTTTAACTGGCTCATTTTAAATCAAACCTGATAATTTAATTATTTATCGTACAAAGACTGACTCATTCAGTTCGAATTGACGTTACCGCCCAGTGCCTGAAAAAGCTGAATGTCCTGCAGAAAAAGATGAAGACGCTCTTCGTTACTTTCCCGCCTTGCATCGAGAAGGCTATTTTCAGCGTCCAGGCAGTCAAAACTGGAGCGATCACCCGCCTGCGCGCTTAACTTTGTCATCTTCAGCATTTCCGTCCTGTTCGCCGACAGGCTTACTGATTCTTCATATCGCGACCGTCCTGCCTGACGCTCAGCCATCGCATCAGAGGTATCTCTGAAAGCCTGTTTAATCACTTTTTCATAGTCGGCTGCGGCGATCTGCTGGGAAATCTCAGCCGCGTGAAGGTTCGCCATGTTCCGCCCGTTGTTGAATATGGGGAGGTTTATATTCGGCGAAAAACTCCATGCTGCGGTGCCGGCAGAGAACAGGTCACCAAGCGCTGCTGAGGAACTTCCACCTGACGCCGTGAGTGAAATGGTGGGGAAGAATGCAGCCCGCGCCGCGCCGATATCTGCATTTGCCTGCCGCATCCTGAATTCAGCCGCCGCTACGTCTGGTCGCTTCTGGAGAACAGTTGATGGAAGGTCTGGCTGCAGGGGTGGGAAATCAGCCAGATCCGTAAATGCTACGTTTTCCATAAGTCTTAACGGAGGGTCACCGCCCAATAGCAACTGCAGAGCATCGTAGTCTTTCTGAACCGATGCCCGCAGCGCGGCAACGTCCTGTTGCTGACGTCGTAGCGCGGTATCCTGACTGAGCAGCGTTTCCTGACTAACGTCGCCGAGCCGCCAGGCGGCGGCCTGCATACTCTGCATTTGGCGGAGGTTAGCTGATTTCCGTTCGGCCAGCCTCAGGTTCTCTTTATCAGCGAGAAAAGTCAGGTACGACGACGCGGCCTGAGCAGTAATGGAAAGCCTCAGCGCGCGCGCGGTGGCGTCAGTGGCCAGATAGTTGTTAAGCGCTGAGTCCTTCATACTGCGCAGGCGGCCCCAGAAATCCAGTTCCCACGATGCGGAAACGAGCTTTGCATCAAACTGGTGATAAGTCAGTGCTCCGGTATCAACAGTATCCAGCAGCCCGGCTGGCTCATGTGCCGAGGTCTGGGAAAACGAAGCGTTTACCGAGGGTAAAATAGACAGGCGTTCTATACCGTATAATTCCTGCGCTTTTCTGAGATTAAGAGCGGCTTCCTTCAGATCCATATTATTTCTGAGGGAGAGGCCGATGATTACCCGCAGGTTTCTATCTTTATAAAAATCGCCCTCACCTACCGCATTTTCACTACTTTGTGCGCTGAACTGGTGATTCCACTGGTCAGGCACCCTGACATCAGGTTTCTTATAGTCAGGCTGTAGCTGGCAGCCAGCCAGAATGCTGCACGCCAGAAGTAAAGCGGCGTGATGGTTAAACGCGCTGATTTTCATTGTACAAATCGTTTTCCGGTTGATTAATGCCTGGAGAAAATGTCTGGTGTGACGTCTGAGTTCGGGTATTGTGCAACTGTTTTATCAACGGTCGACCAAGGGAATATCAAGAATTAAACAAGGGGCTTATTTAATCTATTTAGCGTCACTCTTGACCAATTCTTGACTCTCCCTTCAACGTTCCTTGAACTGGCGGATTTAAACTTGGCCAGATAACTTATTCATATTGCGGATCCCAGCTCAGATAATTCAGATGAAAATAAAAACCGGACTAACGCTAGCCCCCCGTAATTTTAGATCCTGCCGAACCCATTTCGTGACTGCCGGGTTATTAATGACCTTGCTAATGAGTGGTTGTGATGATCCCCAGCGTGCGGGGTCATCACAACCACCTCTCGTCAGAACAAGTGCTGTGGCCGCATCTGTGCCCGCAAAGCAGGTAAAATGGTCAGGAAAGCTTCTTCCGGCCAGAGAGGTCTCCCTGAGTTTTCGCACCGGCGGCCGCCTCGCTGAGCGGCGTGTTGACGTCGGCACGCGAGTGGTTCGTGGTGCAGTTCTTGCCAGACTTGATGCCACGCAAAGCAGAGAGCAGGTTCTGTCTGCACGTGCTGCGCTCAGTGAAGCCGATGCTCAACTGCGCAAGGCAAAGCTGGATGTGGAGAGAATGGTGAAGCTGGTTGAAATAGGCACCGCATCACGTGCCAGGCTCCAGGAGGCGACCACCACGCTGGCTGCCGCTCAGGCGCAGCAGTCGCGAGCCACCGCCCAGCTAGCCGAGGCAACAAATGATTCAGATTTTAATCTACTCAGGGCGCCTTTCGATGGAGTAATCACTGCTGTTTCTGCTTCACCAGGACAGATCCTCTCACAGGACCAGCAAATTATGCAGTTCGCCAGCGATGAAGATAAGCAACTCATTATGAATCTTCCCCCGATATTCAGTGGGCCACTTCACCCGGGTGATAAGCTTCGCGTTGAATTTGAAAATGGCGAAAGTGCCCGTGCGACTGTGCTCACTGTAAGCCCGCAGAGCGATCCTCAGACATTACTGATAGCAGTAAAAGCGTCGCTTGATGAAAAAGACGCTGCTGTGCCGCTCGGTTCAGTGCTGACCGGCGAGGTCATACAGGACAGTGACCGCGTCTACGTTATCCCTGCTGCTGCATTGACGCGTAAAGGCGATCGGACGGCCGTCTATGTGGTTTCACCTGAGGTGAAAACTCTCGAGCTTCGCCCGGTCAGGATCAGATATTACAGCGGCGACACCGCAGCGGTGTCCGGCGGACTCTCAGAAGGTGAGCAAATTGTAACGGCAGGCGTCAGCAGACTGACGCCGGGCATGAAAATTACCGTACAGGATGAGGTCCAGTAAATGAAACAGGGAAGATTTAACCTCTCCACCTGGGCGATTGAACATCAGCAAATCGTCAGCTTCCTGCTTCTGCTCATCATGTCGATTGGCTACATCTGTTATCAGGCCATGCCGAGAGAAGAGGATCCGGCGTTTACCATCAAAACGGCAATCATTAACGCCGCGTGGTCAGGCGCGTCCCCTGATGACATGGTCCATCACGTTACGGATAAAATTGAAAAGACGGTTCAGGAGCTGCCTTACATCGACAGCATTGAAAGCCAGACGCGGCGTGGGAGTACAGAAATTACCGTAAACCTCAGGGACGAAACGCCCCCTGATCAGGTAAAGCCGACCTGGGCGCTCTTGCGTAAAAAGATGCACGATCTGTCCGTGCAGCTGCCAGACGGTGTCGGTGAGCCGATGGTCAACGATGAGTATGATGCGACCTACGGCACCATACTCGGCATTATGGCTGAGGGGTACAGCAACAGGCAGCTCACAAGCCAGGCGGAGGAGATTCAGAAAGCGCTGCTCACCGTGCCCGGAATTGGACTGACTCAGTTACTGGGTACTCAGGATGACCAGATAGTCCTGCGCTACTCACCTCGTCGTCTCGCACAGATGGGCATTACGTCTGAATCACTGATCGAAGCGTTGCGGGCGCAGAACGCAGTAACCGAGGCGGGCGTTCTTCGTACTGGTAAAGACATTATTGATATTTCGCTCGACAGTGCAGTGACTTCCGTTGAAAGCCTTCGCGGTGAAGTCCTGACGATTGGGGGAAACACTTTTCCCCTGACATCCGTGGCAGATATTGATATTGAACCCTCACATCAGCTCCGACCTGTTTTTCACGTCAACGGAAAGCCTGCCGTTGGCATCGGCATCGCGATGGCCGCAGGCGGTAACATGCTTGAGTTTGGCAGAGCGCTGGATGAGAAAATTGAGCAGGTTCGCAGCCAGCTGCCGCTTGGCGTCACGATAAGCAGCGTGGCGGATCAATCTTTAGTAGTAGAAGACGCCGTTTCAGGCTTTATGCATGTGCTGGCTGAAGCCATCGTTATCGTGCTGGCAGTTTCATTCGTCTCTCTCGGGCTTCGCGCCGGCCTGGTTGTTGCCGTTGCGATTCCGGTTGTATTAGCGATGACGTTTGCCGGCATGTATCTGGCTGGAATAGGGTTGCAGAGGATATCACTGGGTGCACTTATTATCGCGCTGGGGCTGCTTGTTGATGATGCCATGATAACGATTGAGTCGATGGTATCCAGCCTTGAGCGTGGCGAGTCGCTAAAAAAGGCCGCGGCAAGTGCTTTCACTACGACCGCTTTCCCAATGCTGACCGGGACGCTGGTGATGATCGCCGGATTTATACCCGTTGGCTTTGCTAAGTCGGCTGCCGGGGAATACTGCTATTCACTTTTTGTCGTGGTGCTCATCTCGCTCCTGAGTTCATGGGTTGTGGCAGTGCTCTTTTCTCCACTAAGTGGCGTCTGGATCCTGCCAAAACAGCTCAGGCAGCATGGCCACAAACAGGGGCGGCTTGCGCGGGGGTATGCATCCTTACTCCACTATACTCTGCGCCACAGGATGCTGATTATATGCGGCTCAGTTTTCCTGCTGCTGATTTCAATAGTGTCAGTTCAGTGGATGAAATCAGAGTTTTTCCCGTCTTCGGACAGGCCAGAGCTGCTTGTCAGCTTCACTCTGCCTGAAGGCTCAACGCAGCAGGAAACGATGCGCGTTGTGGAATCCTTTGAAAAGGAACTGGAAAAGGAACATGGTCTGAGCCGCTATTCATCCTACATTGGCACCGGCGCGATACGCTTTTATCTGCCGATGGATGTCCAGTCTGATGCGGAAAACAGGGCTCAGCTGGTTCTGGTTGCCAGCAGCCTCGAAACGCGTCATGCACTGCAAAATCGCCTGACGGCATTGCTGGACAAACGCTACAGTGCTTATGTCACCCGTGTTACGCCTCTGGAGCTGGGGCCGCCAGTGGGCTGGCCAATTAAATATCGCGTGCAGGGGCCTGACAGCGAAAAGGTCCGGCAGATTGCGCAGCGTCTGGCGCAGGAGCTGGGCAATCACAGTGAGATACGCAATATTAACCTCACTTCTGGTGAACCTCAGCGTGCAATCAGAATTCAGGTCAACCAGACCCAGGCACGGCTTGCAGGGCTGTCGGGTGAACAGATAGCTCAGGCGCTGAGAACGTATTACAGCGGCGCGGTGATCACACGCGTACGTAGTGCCGATCGCCTCACAGACCTTGTACTGCGCCCCAATGAAGGGGAGCAGCAGGACACCATGAATCTTGCCAGCATGCTCATTCGCAACAATAACGGCGTAAACGTCCCGCTTGCTCAGGTAGCCACCGTAAGCTGGGGACTGGAAACGCCAGTGATCGAGCGCCGCAATCGTGCTTCACTGATTACCGTACAGGCAGACGTGGCATCGGGACAGAATGCGGATGATGTCTCTGCCAGCCTGACTTCAGCGGTGTCTGCCATGAACCAGAAGCTGCCGGACAATTACCATATATTCGAAGGCGGGGCGACAGAAGACGCTGATAAAGGTAACAGCTCACTCTTTAACGTTTTGCCCGTCACGCTGGCATGCATGTTGGGTGTGATGATGTTACAGCTCCAGAGCTATTCGCGGGTGATACTGGCTACCCTGATGGCTCCCTTCGGGTTCATCGGTGTGGTCGCTGCGCTGGTGCCAACTGGCACGCCTATGGGATTTGTCGCCATTCTGGGCGTGATTGCCTTAAGTGGGATGATTATCAGGAACGCCATCATCATGATCAGCGAGGTTGACAACAACATCCGGCTGCAGATGAGTATTAATGACGCTGTCAGCCACGCTGCAGCCCATCGCGCCAGACCTATAATGCTCACCGCCTGCGCGGCAATATTCGGCATGATCCCTATCGCCCGCCAGGTCTTCTGGGGCCCGATGGCCTACGCGATCATCGGCGGTCTGGTTGCCGCTACCGCTTTCACGCTTACTTTGCTCCCGGCACTGATGACGTATCTTCTTGAGTGGGAGAACAGAAGAAAACGCACATAAACATGTGCGTTTCTGCGCCGCTGCAGCGTCTGCATGCAGCGGCGTAAGATGGCGCAATAGATAACCGCTGAAATCCGGAAGTTTTATATCAACATAAGATGCCGGCAGTATATTCCCATTCACACAGGTTTTTCTGTCCATGAAAGTTTTAAGAAGAAAAATAATTAGTCTTTTTCTGAATGCTTATGTGTTTATCTCGCGCCGACCGACGCCGAAAAAAAATAACTTAAGCGTTATTTCGCCTCAGACTGTGGTTGTGTTTTCGACCACAGCGCTCGGCGATTTTCTGATGAATACACCGGCAATATATTCTCTGAAGTTACGATTTCCTGATGCATCATTTACGCTGGTGAGCAGCGAAAAAAACATGGCATTAGTTAAAAAGTATGGCTGGTTTGACAATATTATTCAGTGGGATAATAAAGTCATGCGCATTCTGCCATTAATAAAACAACTGCGCCGTATAAATCCGGATCTGTGCGTCATTCTGCATGCTCATTATCCTTACGATGTCATGGCTGCGTTAATGTCCAGGGCCAGTGTCGTAATTCGTGACAATTATGGAAATACTCCTGATGAACTGAATCCGTTTCTGCATGCCTGGTCCGAAAAATTCACCGGACACATTATTGCCAGAAAGCTGAAGCTTATCCGGGCTCTGGGCGCTGATGACAGGCTTTTCAGAATGCATCTGCCGACTCAATATCAAAAACCGGTGACAAACCATGGACCGTTCCGAATAGGTTTTCAGTTGGGAGCCTCAGAAGAAGACCGCCGGTGGCCTACATCCCGCTTTTGCCACCTGGCCATCGCGCTGGCAGAGCATTATCCTGATGCAGAGATTGTCATCACGGGCTCTAGGGCCGAACAGACGCTGGAGAAGGATCTCTGTGACGCTGTTCCGCCAGAAGTATGCGAGCGCATCAGGAGGCATGCGGGCAAAACGCAGCTCGATGAACTGGTCACACTGATTACTGGTCTTGACGTGCTGGTCACCGGAGATACCGGACCGATGCATATTGCAATCGCGGCAGGGGTCAGGACAGTCAGCCTGTTTGCTATGGCGAATCCGCAACACACAGGCCCCTATCAGGATCCCCATTTGCACCGGGTTATCCATCAGCCGCCCGTCAGTACAGACGTTCATCCCATGACGGGAATTTCACCCGAAACGGTTTATGCCGCGGTTAAATCATCTCTGGAGGATGCACAATGAACCGGGAGGCTCTCACGGATAAAGAGATTGTGCAGTTTCTCGAGTACTACAACAAGCCTGACCGGTTCGGTGTGTACCATAAAATACAGGAGGGTCAATATCCGGTATATAAACTCAATCTTGAAGAACATCAGCTGTGGATGATGGTAGCGGACTTCTTCTCTACCTACAGGATAGACAATAAAGGCTTCAGTCACGATACGGCTTTTTTCCGAACGGCAATTAAAAGAGGCTGGCTTGACGGGGTGAGGCAACTTTTACGAGGTAAAAACGCACCAGGCCAAAACATGACCGTGACGTTTTTGACGCTAACTGCCCGTCGTGGCGTATGGGACGAAGGCAATAACAGCACGGAGACCTTATCTCCCGGGCGGGGAGGTCTGGCTTAAAATGACTCACGGCCCGCCGCATTGTCTCAGGCGGCGGGTGCTGCTTCTTAACCCCAAAACAATACTACTGAACAGCTCTGGGTTTGGATGTCAGTCCGGTAAGTGTCAGGCGCGTATGGCTTCTTACAACATCAACGAGCGCATACCGGCGTCTGTATTCCGCACGTTTTTTACTGGGCACCTCATCCAGATTTTTCCTGGTAATATCAAGAGGGATCGAATAAAAACTGTCCCTTTGCAAAACACCGCCGGACATTTCCCAGAAAGAATTATAATCCGCATGCATGTGCTTAATTCGGTTTTTGTATCTGACAGACTGGTATACATGAAGTTTATTAGACACAGCAATTATGCTTTCAATGTTGAACAGTTCAGCAATTTGTACCAGCGATTCCAGGACCAGCCGCTTAGGAAATAAACCGTATAAACTTTTAGTCGCCTGCTGAACAAGTCCCTGCGTGTTTTCTCCGTTAGGGCCCTGTAGACCGCCGATAATTAACGATCGTTTATTATTTCGAATGCAAAGCACAAACGTTATCTCCGCCAGCATCTGGCCGGAGCCATTACGAAGAATAATGCTGGCCTCACCTTCTTTATCCAGTCTGTATGTTGAGACAAGCTGAAGAGTGAAAGGCTGGTCGTCCTTTCCTGTAAACCTGCTCAGACAGAGTCCTTCAGGATCGATATGCTGCCTGAATCGAACGTCACCAAGAAGCTGCATAATTCTTCTGTAATGGTAAAGAATTGCCTCCGATTTATCTGTGACTGAAAGTGCCGTGCTTAAATAAGGTCTATGAACCCTGCAGGGCAACCGGGGCTGATTTTTGAGAATCTCATTGCAGGCCGGATGGTTCGCAATGAGATTCAAAATCTGGTAAGTTTTTATCGGCATTAGCAGAGAGCGTATAAAAAATTTGAATCTGAAATGCCGTGAAACCCAGAAATTATGCGGCTGAAACTTTCCTTTTGATAGAGCAAAGTACAGTCCGAGTGGTGTTGTAGGAGGTTTAACTACTGGTTTACCAATGAAAATGAGTGACATAATTTCTTTCCGGAAATTGCCGACAATCTCATTAGTCAACTATTTGAGAGAATGTCGTGCTGGCTAATTTCTTAATTTTTTAAAATCAATAATCTGATTACAAATCCATTCTAATTATTATAAATCTTAATAATCAAAAATCAGTCAATTGAAAATCAATGTTGAGTCAATGCAGAAGTTATCGCTTAGCCGGTTAACAAGGTCTGGGGTAGTCTAATCTGTAAAATTGCGATTTAAAGGGTATCAACCCTGACAGGCAACAGATTTTAAGGTCGACTTTTAGGTATGTCTCAGCAAAAAAAATTTTTGATGAGACCGGCATCATTAAGTGAACTGGTGACATGCTAACCCTTAAGAATTCCGACACTGCTAAAATGTCCCCGTGCTTTGGCGAGTAACTCAATCTGCTCTTTATCGGTGAGGCACAGTTTTTTGAAATCTCAGCGAGAGGGGTGCAGCTTACAAGCGCCCTCCTCTTGAATATTGCCGTACTCATAGGTACAAGCATTCACGACCCACCGCCGGCCGCATTGTCTGCGTTATTTTACTTGACTGAAAACATGACAGGATAGGTTAAGAACTGGCCCCCACGTCATGCCGTCCGCATATATATACAATCATATGAAATGATTATTCTTTTTCTCAATGGGCCTGTAAAGCTTACCTTTCTGCCGTGAAAAAAACTTCAACTAGCTGTGCGTCAACGTGACCCACGCAGATGGTAAGTGGCTGTCCATTCCTTCCTCAAAGTCTGATACAGGCGTTGCTTTGATTATTCGTTTCCATACGAACCTGCAAACCTGCACAAACTCGTAAAAGAATTTTTTGCTCTGTTTCTGACATCGATAAATTGCGGATTGGATGATTCTCCTTTATCACGACTTCTGGGCCTTTCATAGAAACGATATGGGTGTTAATTGCGAAGCAGCACACAGTTTGCCGTGTGAAGCGTTGACGCCACGTAAATGCCCGGTTATAAAACTGTTAATTCATATATATGAATAGAGGTTTGTATGTTTACGGAAAAAACTGTCTCAAAATTGCCACGCTATCAGTTTCTGTATGATTTGCTCTCAGAACAAATTGCCGCGAATCGATGGCTTCCAGGGGAGTTGTTTCCTACAGAGGCAGCTTTAGCTTCTGAATTCAGACTCTCGACAGGAACGGTACGAAAAGCGATCGATCTCCTGGTAGCAGAAGGCATACTGGAAAAACAGCAAGGGCGTGGCACCTTTGTAAGGCGCCCGCGCTTTGATTTTTCACTTTTCCGATTTTTTCGTTTTTCTTCAGTTAATGGAAAAAATTTGATTCCTGACAGCACGATTCTTTCAATGTCGGTTCAGAAACCCTCTGACGCTGCCTCAGATAAGCTCAAATTAAACAGGGAAAATTCCTCTGCAATAAAAATAAAGCGTCTGCGTACACTTGCTGGAGAACCTCTTCTCTACGAGGAGATATGGCTGCCCCTGCCCCTTTTTTCTCCTCTGCTTGATGTCGACATTGAGAGAGAAGGGATGTTGCTTTACCCACTTTATGAAAAATACTGCGGGCAGATGGTCGCTTTTGCAGATGAAGCTCTCACAGCAGAAGCCGCGGAAAATCCACTTACGCAGGTTCTGCAGATCCGGGAAGGAACCCCCGTTATTGCAATTGAAAGAGTGGCACGTAATTTTGCGGGAGAACCTCTTGAATGGCGGCGCAGCTTAGGTAGTGCCCAGCATTTCAGCTATAGCATTCAAATCCGATAATTTTTACGAAGGAATATAAGCAATGTTTTCATGGTATAAAGTTATTTCAAAAGGTGAGCGAAGAACTTTCTGGGCATGCTTTGGTGGGTGGAGCGTTGATGCACTTGAAGTCCAGATGTTTGCACTTGCAATCCCTACACTGATAACCGTTTTTGCACTGACTAAGTCAGATGCGGGCCTGATAAGCGCTATCACACTGATTACCTCCGCGTTAGGAGGATGGATTGGTGGGTCGCTGTCAGATCGTTATGGTCGCGTTCGCACCCTTCAGTGCATGATTCTCTGGTTCAGCATATTTACTTTTCTCTCAGCCTTCGCGGTCAACTATCAGCAACTCATATTTATTAAAGCTATGCAGGGTATTGGAATTGGTGGTGAATGGGCCGCGGGAGCAGTGCTCATGGCAGAAACAATTCGTCCCGAGTTACGCGGTAAAGTTATGGGTGTGGTGCAAAGTGCCTGGGCAATAGGATGGGGAGGCGCAGTATTAGTTTTTACGCTCATTTTTAGTTTTTTACCAGAGAATTACGCATGGCGTGCCATGTTCATTATTGGTCTTCTGCCTGCTTTGCTGGTCATTTACATTCGCCGAAAAGTTGTTGAACCAGACACGGAAAATAGCAGAAAAAATAAAAATAGAGAGGTCTCCCTCTTCTCTTCAATGCTCAGGATATTCCAAAATCAATATATTAAGGTCACTCTGTGGGGCGGCGTGCTGGGGCTTGGTGCACATGGTGGATATTATGCCATTATGACCTGGCTACCCACTTATCTTAAGACTGAGCGTCATCTTAACGTGATGAGCACAGGTGGTTATCTCGCTGTGATTATTTTTGCCTTCTGTTGCGGTTGTATTTGCAGTGGCATGCTGATTGATAAAATTGGCAGAAGAAAGAATATTATATTTTTTGCTTTTGCATGTATTATTACTGTGCAGGCGTATTTGTTTCTCCCGGTTACGAACGGTGCCATGTTTGTTATGGGTTTCCCATTAGGTTTTTTTGCTGCGGGTATCCCGGCAAGTCTTGGTTCCTTTTTTAATGAGTTATACCCGTCAGATGTGCGCGGAGCCGGGGTAGGGTTTTGTTACAACTTTGGGCGCATTCTTTCTTCGGTTTTTCCTTTTGTTGTGGGTTATATGAGCCAGTCAATGTCTCTTGGCCAGGCTATCGGAATTGATACCGGCATCGCCTATGGCGTGGCAGTTATTGCAGCATTAATACTGCCTGAAACCCGAGGACGCCCTCTGGAGCAGCCACAGAACCCTTCTGAAGAAAACCTTGTTCTGACTTCAAAATCCGACTAAGACTAAAATATGTTTAAGAAAAACGAAATTACAGGAATTGATGTCCATGCTCACGTTTTTACAACGAACTTGCGTTATATTCCTCATCGGCGTTATACGCCCTCCTATAATGCGACAGCTATCGATTTTTTTAACTGTCTGGATTCTATAGGTTTTAGTCATGGCGTGCTGGTTCAGCCAAGCTTTCTTGGCACTGATAACAGCTATCTGCTATCTACTCTGCAGTCGTCTTCTGGGCGGCTAAAAGGAATTGCTGTCATAGGACCCGAGCACTCCATGACGGAACTTGAAAGCATGGCGGCTATGGGCGTTACGGGTATTCGACTGAATTGTATCGGAAAGGAAAATCCTCACAGTCGGGACAAGTCTTTTATAAAGATGATGGAAAAAGTCGCCTCGCTGGGATGGCACGTTGAAATTCATCAGAACGGATTACTTGTAAGGGAACTGGTACAAAATCTCCTTCCCTATGGTATAGAAATAGTCATCGACCACTTCGGACGACCGGATATGACTTTTCCTGCTGACATGCTGAAGCTGAAACAAATTTTAACTCTGAGCGAAAAAGAAAATGTAATGATTAAAGCTTCTGGTCTATACAGGCTCTGGCACCGCCATGAAAATGACCGCACTAATGCAGAACGACTAATGAATATTTTTATTAAGAATTTTTCTAAAGAAAGGATAATGATAGGCAGCGATTGGCCGCATACTCAATTCGAAAGTCAAGTAAGCTATAACGGTGTGATGAATGAACTCATTTCTTTTGCATCTGAGAATAATATAAAAGAGTATGTTTGCATAAAAAACGCCCAGCGACTTTATGGATTTTAATTTCCCGACGAGAACGTTTTTTTATAAGGAATAAAATTGCAGCATTTAAAACGTCTCAAAATGTACATTCAACGGTGAGATTTTAACCTGTAGATGCTGACGTTAGCGCATCAGGCTGGAAACGGGGCTGATTATCGGCGTGGGCTTCGGGGCGGCCAGGACGCTGGCCAGCTCGCCAACCACGCTCCAAAGAAGTGGACGAAGACCCAAAGCGTGGTGGATTTGCCCGACCGGAACCGTCAGCGTATTGATCACCCCGGGCCGGCACGGGGACGAAGCGCAGTATTCGAATACGGCATCGTGCATCTGCGACCATCCCACTAACGACGCCCGGGACATTATTGAATCGGTCCTGCGCGGCTGAGCGTGCTATTTCAGGTATGGCGTTAATCCCGCCGATTTTGCTATTTTCATTATGTTTTGGCCAGTGTAATCTGCCATAGTCCTGACAAAACTTACCAGCACGCTATGCCTGAATGCCTGTTACAGGCCCTTCCCGGATGCTCTCCTGATATCCGGTAGCCTGTGCAGAATAATCTTTGCGACAAAGTTCGTTCAGTCATAAGTTTGAAATGTTCAGTGATTTTTCGCGTCGGCAGACTGCTCAGGCTCTTGTCTGCGTAATCAAGCTAAAGTTCCGGCACGAAATGCCGAACATGATGAAAGGGGTGCCGTCAGAACAGGGTATGTTCGCCAGGCGGCGCATCCGATCAGATTATCAGGCCTGAGAGTCAGCCCCCGGTCATGCAGTAATGCTGATTTTTTCAACGCGGTGCTGTAGAATACGCAGCCGGGCCAGGTTGTGGCATTCACATTATGGGTTTACACTCAGGCAAACGGAGTATTTATCAAGAGGTTTTATGCGATTTGAAAACTGCCTGGAAGAGATGAGCGTTATCAGTCATGTGCTCTCTACGGTGACCTCAAACGCTTCACAATTTTCTTCTGATGATGCTCAGAAACATCACCCTACGGTCTTTCGCCGTAAAAATTATCGTCGCGTGCGTGGCGCGCTCAAGGCCGCTGCAAAATACAGCCGTTTCAGAGCTGATGAGAACCAGAACCTTTCCTCAGACCCTGGCGTCGCTGCGCAGGTGGATGAAGTCGAGCGCAGTCTGGCAGATCTTGCCGCCAGACAAGTCAGGCTGACTCATGCCATATCCGGAATGAGTGCGGAAAGTATTCGCGAAAGCTTCGGTGAAGATCGTTATCAGAACCTACGAAACCTCGATCTGAGCATCAGGGGACTGGAGGGGTACGTTAATCAGATTATCCGCAGCGCCGGTAACCCGCATCCTTACATTCTGCGTCTGAGCAGAGCGATAACTGAGTGCCGTCTGGCGGTAGCTGATTTGCTGATGATCCTCGATCAATGTTTCCAGACCGTGGAATTTTCGGCTTCGCGCACCGGCCTGATTGATGAAGACGTTTTTGCTGATTTTATCTATCACTGAGACGCTATGATTAAGGCCACATGGAACAGTGACAGCTGTGCATCTTACCTGCAGCCCACGTTTGATCTTCGTCCGGCACTTCGCGTAACCCTGTTAGAGGACTTTCTGGCTTTTAAGGGGCACGGCACCTTTCCGGATGTTTTTGGAAAAGACGTGCCCTATACCGCGCCGGCAGCCATCGCCTCCTCTCGCGTATATCACGTGCACCTTCTTTTCACCAGACCGGAAAAAACCAGCTCGCGGATCGCATACAACCGTACCAGCGACCGTGCTCTGGTGTATTCTCAGCACGCTAAATTCCCCCAGGTTTATAGCCTGCTGGCGATTTTCCCTAAGGATGCCCACGCAAGAGCAAAGGATCCGGAGGTGCTGAAGGATATTGCAGCTTACGCTAAGGCATTTCAGGAACTCAGCAACCCCTGAATGCGCACCACATCTCTCTTCAGGTTTTCTTTCATGCAGTTCCCGTTACGTCCCGAGGATCCCGCAACTGACTCACGCCGCCCGCATTGTTCTCGGCTGATATCGTTAAATACGGGAGTTGCGGCTCACCTACTGCTTTCCGGGTAGCTCCGCGCGCGGCCGGTGTCCCCTTACTTGTCGTCATTGAAACGCTCACGCCCGTTAAGCTACGGCTTTGCAACATCTCCTTACCTGAACGCCAACAGCAGCGGTACCATACAGCTCAAAACGTCTTTTTATCCGGGGCGTCAGGCTCGTGGCAAATGAAGAACGCGGGAAGCAGGCTGTCATGCTCACCTGCAGACATGCTGAAAATCACCTTCTGCAGCAGGGCTGCTGTGTGGTTTGCCGGGTGCCGGTTTGTTTCCCTGCCCCGCGGGCAGTCCCTGTCAGGTGCCCCGCGCCAGCGTGCCTCGCTGCGCCTGGATCAGCATCGTGCGGGCATCGCCCGCCTCCCACGTAAACTGCACCTGATTGTCCGCCGCCACGTCCAGCGCAAACACCTGCATATAAATGTCGGTGGTTTCTTCTTTCTTGTGCCCCATCAGCGCCTGAACGACCTTTTTGTGCGTATGACTGTAGAAAAGATGCATGGCGAACGAATGGCGCAGCGCCTTAGGACACACCGTCAGTGGAAAGGTGACGCCGTCACGTGAGGCGTCGGCCACGGCTTCGTTCAGCCAGCGCCTCACCGTCCTGTCGGTGACCGGCCACAGCGGCTCATGCCGCTTTGGCCTGAAAGTGGCCATGTGCTGGCGTAGCTGGGTCAGAAAACGGCCGTCCGTCAGCGGCACGATCCTTTCCGGCACCTGATTTTCATCCTTACGCGGGCGGCCGCGGCCGCGCGTGCGCTGCTTGAGAGTTTTCAGCACCACGTAGGGCTGGCCGCCGTCGTCCAGCACAAAATCTGCCGGGGTCAGCGCTAGCGCCTCGTTAATGCGCGCGCCGGTGTTCCACATCAGGTTAATGAGGCTCGCGCGCTGCAGGTCGGGAATGTAGGAAAGCAGCGCGGCGACTTCCGGCGCCAGCAGGTAGCGCGGCAGCCTCCCGTCATGGAGCGCCATCCTCCGCAGGCGCATCGCCTGCGGCAGGTTCATGGCGGGCACGCGCGCGCCCGCGTTCAGGTGTTCCGGCAGTCCTGCGGTCATGGTTACCTCTGCAACAGTCACGCCCGAAACTTACGGCGTCGCTGCGTGAATTCTGAAAAGTTTTACGGGTCTGATATCGCCAGATTTTACACAGCGACGCCTGGTGTAATTCCGGTGATTTTCTGACCGAAAAACGCAGCATGGGGAAAATTTTCACCTGACGGCGGGGAATTTGCCATCAAAAAAAATACCCGAAAAGAAGATCCTGCAAAAGTGAAAAATGTCCGACTTTCTTTATATGGACTCAAAAGCGGACACCGGCATGATTTTCTCAGGATCTACTCTCTGCACAGGGTTTGCCGGAATTCACTATATATAGTAGTTATCATAGTAACTATAGCGCTATATAATGTGTTTTTCAGCGAAAATTCCTGGTATGCGTCAGGATCCGTCTTCGGGGAAAAACGGACATGAGTGTCAGTTGCGTGTCTGGCCACCGGCATGACGTTTTCTGAATCGTTTCGCTTATCGCGTCTTCTGCACTCATCGCATATTTATCTGAGGAAAGTAAATGGACCCTGTTCTGCCATCACTAATTTCAAGCGCCGTTTATGACATGGTTAAAGCAGGCGCGTTACTCACGTTTGATAAACTTAAAGGTGGACTCACGCAGTACATCACCAGCGAGCGCCACGCGGAGATCATCGCGGAAAAGATCAGCCACATGGAAATTAACAGGACCATGAGTGAGTATGCGATCGAGGAAAAAATCAGAAGCGAACCGTCACTGATGGAAATCCTCAGTAACCTCCCACAGCAGGGACGTATTGTGACGCAGATCCACCACGGCAGCGGCGACAACGTCGCCGGGGATAAATATGGCCGGTAATAACGAGACCCGTTCAGTCTTACAGACCCATACAGGACGCGGTGATAATTACGCCGGCGACCATATAGACTTCAGTGGCAGCCAGCTGTATTTAGGTCTCATGCCTGACGAGCTTAAGGGTATAGTTCGTCTTGTGCTTGATCACATTGCAAATTACCGGCTTGATGATGCACGCAAAATACTCGCCGGCCCGCAAACCATCAGCTTTGGCCCACAGGACAGTAACGATCTGATTTCTGTCCTGACCTCCCTGTGTGATGTTGTCGAGCATCGCGATGGTCATACAGACGGTCAGGAACTCCGGCGTATTGTCAGAGAGGCGGGCAGCAGCGATCTGGCCGACCTGGCGTTATCCATTATTCTTCGCCTGCAGGTGCGCAGTGGAGATGTATCCGGAGCGGCTGAACGATTCAGATCTGCCTCCCGCTACGGAGCCTATTCGCGTGCAATCTATTTTGAATGGCTGTGTGAGGAGCAGGAGCTGCAGGCGGTGTACGCTGCTGAAAAGTTTGCGCTCACACCTCATGAACTCGGCGCCCTTGCAGGCGGGCTACTCCGCTTTTCAAACGGGCAACTGGCTTCAGAGGTCGCCAGCTTTATACTCGCTGAAAATGCCGGGAACTATAACGGCAAAGTCCTCATGGTGCTGGCGCGGGCCTGGGAAATCAATGCCCGAATAACTTCGCAGTGTTACTGGCTGCTCAAGCAGGCAGATAAGGATGCCGTCTTAAAACTCATCAACGATACGCTGAGCGTGGCAGGCATGACCGACGGACGAGACAGGCGTTTATACAATATTATCCTGCCTGTCTTTGATTATGTGCAGGCCGATCATGATGCGCTCGAAGAGTTCTGCCTGACGCACATTGAGATGATTGATAGTCTCAATTCCGAATTTGCTGACAGGTTGAGACTGTTTTCCGGATGTAAACCGGGCAAAAGCTCTGAGGTTGCCGGTGGGGAAAGAGATGTGTTGCCGGACTGTGATGTTCAGATGTCCGAAGAGGATTTTTTCCTCCACTTTCAGCTGGGGCATTTTGAAAAGCTGAGGGAATGGACTTCACGCGGGGGCCGCGTCCGGCGGGATGCAGGCACGCTCACTGACGCCGTTTTTTGCGTTATTGAATGCGTATTCAGCAAGCAGTCACGTGCCGATAAGTTAAAAAATGCCGTTGAAACCCTCAGCGACCATCAGGACATCAGGGAACTCAATCCTTATCTTATGCGCGTGCTGGCAAAAGAAATGATGGGGACAAACCACCCTTATGAGGCCGCCATGCTGCTCGACATTCTGTTCAGGGACGCGACGGACGTGTGGTGCTCCCCGCTTGTCGACACATTATGCGAAGCACTTTATGCTGCCAGCCAGTACCGCAGACTTGGGGGTATTGCCGGCATCGTCAGCCCGTCTGAACGCACACCGCTGTTTTATCATCTTACCGTTGACAGCTGTTTCAGACATCAGAATCCGGAAGATGCCCGCGTACTCATTGATGAAGGGCTGGCACTGTATCCGGAGAGTATCAGCCTGCAGTTTTCACGGCTGGTCTACCTCAATCAGTCAGGTGATCATAAGGCGTTGCGCGAGGCGATCAGTACGTTTGACCTGACCTTCCTGGAAACCCCTTCGGAGCATAATTTTGCCGCCATGCATTTTTTACGAGAGCATGGCCGTAGAGAAGATATTCAGGATATTCTGGTCCGATGGTTTGTATCCGATCCTGACAGGCATGCGCGCATTGTCTCGCAGTTTTGCCTCAATACCCTGACCGGGAACACACGTCCCCCTCTTCAGATCAGGCAGGCTTCAGGTAACTGTCTGTGCGGCGTGGCTTTTGAAGTCAATGGTGAGGTGACGACCCGCATTATCTCTTCTTTGCCGGAAACCTCGCATTCAGTGCTGCTTCCCGCGCACTCTCCCCTGGCAACGAAGCTGCTGGAAATGCTGCCCGGGGAAACCTCCATACTGGGCATGCGGAAGATCCGTCTGCTGGAAAAAATACCCGCTTACGTTGCGGTATTCCGGCTGTCGGCACAGCTGAGGAACGAGGCGTTTGACGGTAAAGACGTCTTCTGCAGCCTCAGCCTGCCTCACGCGGCGGAAGATATTCCGGCCTTTCTCCTTGACCATCTCCCTCAACCCGAGTTTGACCACGAATTACTGGGTAACAGCAGCCTGCCTCTGTCGTTGCGTGCATACCGCTATCAGCCGGGTGACCCCGTCAATGCATGCGTGCAGGCGCTGACTGACCAGCGGTTTTTAAAAGCGAGCATGTATGATACAGGTCTGGAGCGAAGCGATACATTTTTCACCGATCTCATTACGCTCATCTATCTGTCGTTAACCTCCCTGTCGGACTATTTTGTCCAGAAAAAGCTTACGCTTTACGTCTCACCTTACACCCTCAGGCTGGTTGATGAGTGGATTGACGGCGTTGAGACGGGGGAATACCGGAAGCTGGGCTTAACCGCAGATCGCCGGATAAGCATACTTAACGCTGAAGCGGTGATGAACGACCGCTCAGGTATATTCAGAAACCTGAAGAGTCTTCGAACGGTTATCACTGCCGTAAAACCTGTCACGGGCGACCTTCCATGGACTTTTTCGCTGCTTCGTGAGGCTCTGCATCCCGTCAGCTTTGCTGAGTATTATGCGATAAGTGCCGGAACATCACCCTATATCACTATTGATGCCTTCAGTGCAGCGTACGTGCGTGTTTCCTGTGGGGACGTCGTCTGTAATACCCGCAATATCCTGATTGAGGCAGCCAGTACGCTTCCCTATGCAGATCGTGAAAGCGGGATCGCGCTTCACATATACAGCGCAATGCCTCTTCCGCTGATTCTCTCTGATGTTGAAAACCTTTCCTCTTCTCCCCGCTTTGCAGGACCAGAGGCGCTCTGTCGCTTTCTTGCCATACTGACGCCTACACTGCCTGGAGAGGTGAACGTATATGATTTTCTCGTCAGCGTTTACCTGCGCTATGTACAGAAAGTTGCGCATGAGCACGTGCGTTTATCCTGCGTTAACCCGTTCTTAACCGCCGAAGCCTGTCCCTTCAGCGCAGGACTGGATCGCGTGATGTATGCCTGCTGCGGCTATTTGCTCCGCACCGGGGGCGCGGGGTCGTCTGAAGAAAAGTTAATTGCCCTTACGTGCACCTTCCTCTCCCACTGTGACGATACTGACCTGTTCGTCAGGAAGTTCTGGCCTTACATCCAGCTTTTTATGCAGGGAAGATTTATGTCATCTGCGGTGGTGGTCGAAGGTGTCAACAGCATCTGGCGTGACGTACAGCGCCGTCTCAGAGAAAGTAATCATGTCGACCTGGCCGCGCCGCAATAACCTCTTTGAAGTGGGCTGTCAGGTGATCAAATTTCGCATGCGAAATTTTGAAGTTGAATATGGGTACAAATAACTTAGTTCTACCGGCGGCAAAAAATGCCCCTTGACCAGATACCTGACGTAGAATTTACCTGAGTATTGCTGTGCATGACTTTTTGAAAAATTTTCAATGCCCGCTTCCAGCGAGGTGCACCTCCAGAGCTTTAAGGGAAGAAATCGGGAAGATTTTTTCGCCTGCAGAAGGCAACTTGGGATGTTCCCTAACTTTTCAGGCGCGCTCAGTTTAAATGTTCTTTCGGGGATGTTTCCACTAGAGGTGATAAATCAGGGATTTCGCATGCGAAATTTTAAAGAATCATTGTTGATTCTTTATTTCCCTTAACGGATACTGGCCGAGTTAACCGGGCGAGCCGGTTACGTTTAGGGCGAAACGCCAGACTTAAGGACATAATTAGTCCTTGCTTCATTACCTGGTCAGCGACGCGCCACCATCCATATTTCGCATGCGAAATTGAAAAGGACGAAGCTGTGTTAAAAGATGAACCATGTAAGGTGATTATCATTGGTAATCAGAAGGGCGGTGTAGTGAAATCACAGTCCACTAATGAAATCACTTTCAACCTGCAGGCCGCGGGCTTCAGAACGCTGATGATCGATTTCGATACTACATCAGGACTGACGGAAAGGACTTTTCCGGACGCGTTACCGCTGTCGATCGATAAAGAACCCATGGGCAACACGTTTTCGCCTGGCGAGGCGAATGCCTATCAGTTGTTTTTTACCGATACTGAAATCACTCCTCATGTCCTTCCCGATGGCCGACATATCATTGGTTCGACGAATGAATTGCATGAAATCAATTACCGTCCCCAGGACTGCATCTTTGACTTCAAAGAGAGGATAGGGCAGCTGCGGGAGAACTATGACTACATTTTTATAGATTCCGCGCCGGAGTATAATAACCTGCTGATTGCTTCTCATCTTGTTGCCGACTTTCTGCTTGTACCGACGCTTCTGGAGAAATCTTCACGCATTGGCGTAGGTAAACAGCTTTCTTACATGCAGCGGATACGCAAAAACTACAACCCGAATCTTCGCTTCCTTGGCACTTATGTTACGCAGACCAGCGTGCAAAACTACAGCCAGCCATTGCTTGAAGGGTATCTGACGGCCGTCGAGACTGAAAATCTGCAAAGGTTGCTGGACATTCTGGCCGAGAAAAATTATGGAGCGGATATGGTGCTGGGCTACATTTCCTGGGTGAAGAACCTGGCCAAGGAAGCAATAGAGCTCGGCCAGACCATCCGGGAATATGCGCCTGCCAGCAAGCCTGCTCTCCAGTATCAGGAACTTTCAGCAAAGATTGCAGAGCTTACCGGAGGATGTGCAGATGGCCGTCAGTAAATTTCAGAAACAGCTGAGCAAGCTAAAATCCGGCCATGCACCGGCTCTGCCCGACGTGGCTGCAAGTGTCGGGGTGCGTGATGCACCGGCACCCGTCGGAACGCCAGAGTCCACAACGATGCGCGCAGAGATCGCCAGACCGGGACCGGAACCTGAAGGTCAGATTATACGTGTAAAAGCGGACGAGATTTACGAGGTGGAACAGGTCCGACCGGAAGGAGACTTTGACGAGGAGATTATCTCCGGCATGGTGGATTCTTTCAGTGAGCTGGGCAACCTCACGCCACCCCGCTGTTTTCCACGTGATCGGCAGGGCTATCGCGTTTGGTTTGGTGCAACCCGCGTCCGCTCAATGAAAAAGCGCGGCGACGAGTTCATTGATATCTATGTCGGAAGGCCCCCCCGGGATGAAAAACAGCGCATCATGGGTCAGTTAATTGAGAACCTCCAGCAATCGGGACTCAGGCCACTGGCCACCGCGCTCGCTTTTGAAACCCTGAAAAGAGAATTTGGCATGAGCGGTGAGGAAATTGCCCGCGCACTGGGAAAACCAACAGCCTTTGTCAGTAAACATATGCGGATCAGCGCAGCGCCGGAAAAAATCAAAGCTCTGCTGCAAAAACGCCTGATCTCCGATGTGGACTCGGCTTATATGCTTGTTCAGCTGGATGCGCTTGATGAAAGTAAGTCAGATAATCTGATCGGCAAAATTGCACAGGGCCAGAGCATTTCCAGGGCAAGAATAAAAAAAGAGCTGAACACACTTAAAGGTCGAAGCGCAGTCACTCTGCCGACAGGCAGGGAGATTTCGCATGCGAAATCTCCCCCTCCTGATAGCGACGACACTGCCCTGGACAGGGAAAATATTTCAGAAGCAGAATGCAGAGCTAAAGGCGTTTCCCTGACGGATGATAAATTAGCATCGACAGGGGCTCTGGTTCCGGTAGTCAGCGTTGACGGTGCCGAGGGCATTTTAATGCTTGAACGTGAACCGGAAGAGTATGGCTGGGTGTGGGTCAGGACGACGCAGGGGGAGCTGCATATTGAAGCATCAGCCGTCACGCTGTTAGGTATGCGGGTAGTAGGATGAAACGTTCCCATCGCTCACCTTTTCTCCGGCTCACCTCCACGTTTCGCGCAGACGTTCTTACCCAGTGGATTGCAGGATGCTCAACCGACCTGGCCTCAGCAGCGCGTCATCTGACAGAGCATGCCTGTCATCGTCGCCTGATTAAGCGGGAATTTGCGGTGTCCTCTGCTCTGCTGGAAGAATGGTGTCGGCGTGGTAAACCGCCACTCTGGGCCGCGCTCGCGGCATTTGATCTCCGCTTAAATAATGGCTGGCGACCTGAGACGTCAGAAGACTGGGCTGGTTTTGCGTCACTGTTCATAAAGCTAAACGAATCAAATGACCTGGAGTCGCTTTGCCAGAAACTGCCTGACGGTATGGACGTTCGTATTGCGGCGGGATGGCTGACTGCGGCGATGGAGGAGGATTTGCATTACAGGACCAGACATCGGATTGCTGAGGGAAATCTATGACCTTTCATGAACTGGACTGTATTCTGCATTCAACCGGTCGTCGCTCACTCGCCGGCAGTCTTGTCTTTATCCTGGCAGACACGCTGGATGATGGCGCGGATGGCATGGATCTGGACGCTTATGAGCAGTTCAGCGGTTTTGTCCGGACGAATATCAGATCCGTTGCCTCAGCACTTGAAAGGGCCGGCGTCATTCATATCTATTATTATCAGGAACCCTGCAGCGGCCAGGTTAGGGAGTTACATACCTCGAACTGCCATGCCCGCTGGGCAAAACAGCACTACAGGCTGTCTCAAGCGGTGAGGGATCTTTTGAGAAGATAGCTAAATTTCGCATGCAAAATAAATTCCTGACCCGGCTGTCAGCCGGGCCGGGAGTAAATCAGGACGGTGATTCTGAGCTGACAATTCATACAGTCGCATACCTGAGCAGCATTCTGCACTATCGCGTATAGCTCAGCGGTCTCTGCCAGAGCCCCGCCATAGATATGCGAAGTTTCAGACCTAGTATCGGGCCCGGCCGCTGTAAAGTAATGACTTTGCTACTTCTGACTGAACACATTCCATTTCAACAGCCGTATTTTCCAGCACTGAAAGGAATCTTTCTGCCCAGGCGTGGCAACCGTTGAGATGCAGTCCTTTCATCAGGCGCGAATGCAGATTACGCCGCTCTCTCAGGGATAGAGATAACGCGGTGTGCAGCGCATTCGCAATGGCCTGTGGATCGTATGGGTTCACAATAATTGCACCATCCATCTGCTCCGCTGCCCCGGCGAATTTTGACAGCACTAAAACGCCCGGGTTATCAGGATTCTGTAATGCAACATACATTTTAGCCATCAGGCCCATGCCTGAAGACAGGGGAGTGACCAGTGCGACGCGCGATGCCCTGTAAATCCCCGCCTGCTCCTCCCGGCTGTAACTCCTTGTCAGGCAACTTACCGGATACCAGTCAAGGGTACCGTGGGTGCCGTTAAACTCACCGCAGTGGCTCTCAAGCCTCTGGCTGATTTCTTCAGATTGATGAGCATGGCCTGCTGCAGGGGATGCCAGCTGGAGCAGGGTGATATTGTGGTGATAAGAAGGGTGCGTTCTGAGCAGAACTTCAAGGGCGCTGATACGGTAAGGAAGACCGGCACTGTCATCCAGATGGCCCCCGCTGAGAACAGTATTCCCGGGCAAATCACTGAGGCATTGCTGCTCCATAAACTCACAGCTGTTGCTGTCCAGCAGGCACCTGACATCTTCAAGGTCTATCCCGACGGGAAAGACGCCTATTCTGACCATCCGCCCCTGAACACGGTAAGTATTGATGCCTGTATGTTCAATGCGAAATTCACCTTCAAGCCAGACGACGAAGTTATTCATGTCCTGAACCGTCTGGAAGCCAATCAGATCATAGCAAAGCAGGGATTCTGCCAGCCATCGCCACTCGGGCACTGCTTCGAAAACTTTACCGGAGGGGAAAGGCTGATGTAGAAAGAACCCGACCTGATTGGTTAGCCCGGCTTCACGCACGTATCGGGCGCAGGCAAGCAGGTGGTAGTCCTGGATCCAGATGATGTCATCTGGCATAGCGTACTCACAGATGGCCCTTGCGTAGGTTTCATTGATATTCTGATATTCTCGACGGCCTGAGGCAGTAAATTGTGCCAAATCGGGGCGCTGATGAAATACCGGCCACAGGCCTTTATGTATGTAATCATGATAACCTTCCATCACTTCTCCCGGCGTGAGCGCAAAAGAGAGCGTGTCATACTGACCATTTTGCCGGAAGGTGAGTGCACGTAGGGCATCTGAAGCCTGAGCCTCCGTGACGCCATTCCAGCTTATCCAGAGCCCGCCACAGCGTGATAAAATGCTTTCATAAATAGCTGAAAGAGTAGTTCGCTTTGACTGGTTGTGTGAAACCAGAATAAGACCTGACATGATACTTTCCTTTGAATAGGAGTGGTCGTGGTTGTTACTGGTAGTGGTGCAGGTCCCCGTGAAGGTATCGTGAAGCAATAAGTGAATAACTCCGCTCATAAGCTCCCCGCAGAATTACTGTCTTAACAGGTGATCCGTGAGACCTGATTCAGCGTAACCTGCGTGACCGGCGTCTGGCCCGAATATGTCTGGCAATAGCGTATGGCTCCTGAATCCGCATTTCTCGAGAAATTCATGCGAAGTTTTACTTAAACAGATAACGGTGTGGCACCCACGCACGGCGGGATGAGATATGCAGCAGCTGAGAAGCCACGACCCGAGCCCGATAAAACGATATTCCTGCGATATATACAGATCTCTGACAACGGCAGTTTCGGCCATATCAGTTACAACCCGTGCAAAGCCAATCTGACGCCCGTTGCGGTAAAGACCGAAACACAGGCTCGTACTGAGCGCCAGAGCAAGACGCCGGGCATCAGAGGTTAAATCACTGAGCCACTGAAAAATCAGTCTGTGATTGAGCAGGCTGGAGTCTGTGCTCACCTCAAAGGAATCCCTGAACCATTTTCTTGGTGACAACAAACAAAGACGCTGCTGCTCGGCAAGATCTGCCACTGCTGAAGAACCGTTTGATGAAATGCCGTGGGTCATGTTGAAGTTTTTCATTCATGCTTCCTGTCACGTGAGCGCATCTGCGCCTGATGAGGTTCATTAAAGCGCGCGGCATATAAAAATTTTGTAAAATAAAGAGGTAAATGGATAAAAAAATAGAAAAAGGAACCAATAGTTCGACATGTATTTATTCATACATAATAGATAATACAAGATAGATAAATTTTATTTCCGTATTAAAAATGAAGCCCTTGATTATGATGGGTTACAAATAATTTAAGGAATAGTTCTTTAATGATTTTTCGACATGACAATCTTAAAACGTGATGGAGTATCAGAAGCTCCATCACGTTATTGATAAATTGAATACTTATTCAGCCAGCCTGCTTACCCCTCCTTTGATAAAGGGCTGGCAAGACAATGCGGCAGATTTTAGCTCATCATTCATTTTCTTATCATACTCATGATCCCAGGGTACAAATCGTAGCATAGCTTTATATGGCTCTCTTATTGATTCAGGGCATAATAATTTCATTCCGTTAAGAGAATAAACCATGACTCCCCTTACTTTGAAAAAACCTCCTTTTAGAGCAGTTTCCAATTTCCACTCGGTGCGGTTAAATTGCTCAGGAGGAAATATTTTTTCGTCGACCTGATAGGACCTGTTTTTCCAGTCAGAAATTCCGGAAAGTGCTATGGTTTTATCTACAAGGACGGGATAGAAAGAAGGTACATACATCGCTGTAAGCAGTGGCCATACCATTACGATTACAATTCCGAATTTGAAATGCCACGAGCTATTTTTGATATGAGCATCGGTACAAACATATACCATGCCTGGAAAAAGACTGGCAATACCTATCAATGATACCAGTAAAGCAACCTTGCTCAGCATCTCAATATTATCGCCTGCCATTTTGGTATTCACCCACCCGAAGACCATGGCAAAACTAAATGCAAAGAACAAAGAAATAATCGTTATTATCAGAAAAGGAACGCCTACATAAGAGAGCAAAGCGGTTTCTCTTTTTTGTTTAGCACCCTGATATTCATGTGAAATTAACACCGTCTTTCTGACGGAAAAGTAATTTATCAAGAAAATCACTGCAAAACTAATCAGGAAAGAAAACCATCCTATAAATTTTTCGAACGCGTGAAATCTATCTGATAAAGACGCCCATAAAAAGAAAATTATTATGGTGAAAACGAGGGAGGTTATTGCAGATAGTGAGATTCGTCTCTTTAAATCATTTTGGTTATGAAGTTTTCTGAAATTTGAGTGAAATGACAAAATGAAGATCACAGACGGAATAAAAAATATTATTGCGAATGCTGCTATAACCAGGATCATGAAGATGAAGACGAAGTTGAAAATTGAGAGAACAGAAAGACTCTCCGCAAAAAGATTCGCATTATCAAAGAAGCTCAGGTAAGTCCTTATTGTTACTATGGACAAGATCGCAGGGATAAGACTCAACAACCAGATTATTTTCTTCATAAAATATCCTTAAATTATTTTTCCTCATGTATCTTTTTTAAATATCAATTTATGACTTAGGTAATTTATCTCACTATGGCTTTTTTTGTGACTAAAATATTTTAATTTTCCTTTCCCCTAGAAAAAGAATCTTTTGGAATTTAGCTTCAGGATTTACAAATTTTTAGAGAGTATTTTCTTTTTTGTTTGAGGTAACAGGTTTACAGCGTCGAGAAAAGACGATTTTTTCGGTCTTAAAATTATTTATAACCAGAAAATTCCCGCTTAGAATTAAGTGAAAACCCTGGGTGTCATCACAGTTATTTTGAATGGACGGTGTTTCTAGTGTTTAGATGGACCAAGAGCATTAGCCCTACTGGCGTTATTAGAGAGAATAAATCCTTGTGAATTTTTGAGATATTACTTAGCTCGACATGGATGTTGCTCTTAGAAGCGTCATCATCCTTCTGTGATTTTAACGCTTGTAATCATCTGAACAGTGACCGGCGGGATATAGATTTTACGCGGCCTGAAGTCAGCAGTTCTGAGCGCACATTGACAACTATCATACCTGTCATATGCATCATTACCCGGTCTTGCTCTAAAAACATTTTCATGAGTACGCTGAGGATGGCTACATTTTCAGGAGCAGTGAATGAATTTCTATCAGAAGCTCAGTCAGCCTGCCGTCAGGGCAGAGATGGCGGAAGAATGGGGGCTCGCTGCCTCACAGTGGCAAAAGCTGCTGACCCTGCCCGCGGCTTATCCCTGGCGGATGTGGATCCGTGGCAGGATAAGCTACTGCAGAGAACGAGCCTCAGCGCCGCCCCGCCGGCAATGAGTCCGTAAGCTGACTTTACCAACCGGTACGGCTGGCGTGCCGGTTACAACGGAGCAAATGAATGGCCTTCAAGAGCCCGGCCCAGAATTACAGTGAGACGCGCCTGAACCTGGGTGACCTCGTCAGCCTCTCCCCTATTCCACCTGTCTGATGCGCAGCGACAGCGATTTTCTGACGCCGGCATTGCGAAAGGTTCAGTGCAGGCCATCGACCGTGTGCTGGCCGCGACGCATGGTGCCGTGGTGGAAGGCGAACTGACGCTGCAGCGTCTGCTGCTCAACCCCGTTCCCGCCCTGCAGGCGCCGGATGCGGATGAAACCGTCACGCTGATCGACGTGAGCCAGCCGCTGCCGGTCTGGGATGTGGTGGCCTGTGCCCTCACCGACGTGGCCGGGCCGGGATTCAGCGGACCCGCCGGAGAGTGACCATGTTTGCCCTTGCGGATGCCAACAACTTTTATGACCCCTGCGAAACCGTGTTCCGTCCCGACCTGCGCGGCACCCCATCGTCGTCGTCTCTAACAACGACGGGTGTGTGATTGCGCGCTCGGCAGAGGCGCAGCGCATATGCATTAAAATGGCTGCCCGCGGTTTCAGAACGAGCGTTTCTTCCGCGAGAGCGGCGTGCACGTGTTCAGCTCCAACTACGAGCTGTACGGTGACATGTCGGCGCGCATGATGGCCATACCGGGAGAGATGGAGGCGAGGCAGAAAGTCTATTCCATAGATGAGAGCTTTCTGGACGTGACCGGGCTGGCGGCCGCGTTCATTGCTATCCTGATGACTGCCATGATGCTGGCCTGTCGGGGCCTGAAAAATTTGGTCATCAGACGCGCAGAAACGAAGCGTTTAACCATGCGGATAACATGACGGCGGCCGCGGTGGCAGGCGCCTCTGTCTGGTTCTGGGGAACCGGCGCCGTACTTTTGCTGATGACGGTGACGGCCCTGCTAGTTACGACCTGTGTGATTGGGATGCGCGAACGCGACGTTGATAACCGGCTTGCATGCGGGCTGAAAGCGGACGCCGGCAGCGCTGCCCTTCCGCGCCTGTCTGTGCTCCTTAGCGAGCCCGCACTGCTCATCGGCGGCGGGAATAAATCCGGGCGTGTTTGCTGCGGCCACCGTGATAATTTCGCAGGCCGTAATGACCCGGTCGCGCTGTATGCCGCGCGCCGGGCGCCGAGAACGCGCTACCTTACTCTCATCACCGCGGCCCTGAGTATCCTGCCCATGCGGGCCGCAGTGGACTCCCTCGGCGACTACATTGCGTTCATGCCCGTTATACAGGTACTGGACGGAGTGGCGGCCGGGCTTCTGGGGGTTGCCGTGCCGGGCTTTGTTGTCAGGGGGCTCGACGGTAAAGGGCACACCAATGCCGGCCAGAGCTTTATCCTGCTCATGCAGGGAGCCGGCGCTGCCCTGAGCCCGGACATGACGGGCACGCTGATTTCGCATTATTCTTATTCCGCCGCGTTTGCTGTGATAGGCGCGCTGACCGCGCTGGCGCTGATCATCTGGGTGGGGGGGGCAGCGTGCCTCGCTGACGGCGACAGCTGCGCCGGAAGCTTTGCCCGGAGAAGAAACCTATACGCGGCTGAATCGTGTTTTGCGCAAAATGCAAAGACGTACTTTTGGCAGCTTATGCGGCTTCAGACAAGTGTCTCCGCCACAACACGGTAAGGGGCGATTAGTGATGTGGCTGGATGCAGGCCTGACCTGTATCTGCTGGAGCAATTTTGCCATTCCTACACTGAATATGCCGCTGCTGCGCTTCAGAGTCAGCCTGAGGCGAACCGATAGAAAAAACGGATTTATGTGAATATCGGAGTTGAGGCCAGCAATACCGGGTTAATCGTTAGCCCTGCTCTGTTAGCAGCTGTAGCGTCATTTAACAGCGGAAGATAAATTGCCTGAAAGCTATTCTTGATACCGGCAGACAGGGTTGACAAATACCCGTATGGAAGACAGGTCAGTGGGGGAACGACTATGGGAAACATGTCAAGTTGTGCGGAGTTGACGTCTTACTTAAACAGTTCTGCAGCCATGTGGGAAATGCATCAAGTTTCCATATCTACGAACATTTCCTTCTTAAGGACTATGGGACTGTGGGAATTACATCAACTTTAACTCTGCGCACATATATCCGCTGGATCGCGCTTTTGCAAAGCAGCTGGTGTGGGAAAAAGGTCAACTTTATACTCATATCTGCGGCTGACAGACTCCGGGCACAGTAATTAGCAGTAAAAAAATGAGATATTTAATGCAGGCATGGGAAACACGTCATGTCTGACGCAGAGCAATTGTGGGAAAAGCATCAACTTCAAGGCTGTATGGGAAAAAGGTCAACTTTAAAGCTATCAACCTAAGGCCAAAGGCTTATCCATTACGCTGAACAGCAGCCGGCCGTCATCCTGAGTGCGATAGCTGACCCGCAAGGGTGTTTTCTCGTTGATTTTTTTTATAGCCGGTTCAAGAAATGTACGCTTCATCTCAGCTTTATTTGAGCGCTGCGAGTCCGCGAGCATAAAGCGTTCACAGAGCCATTCATGATCCGTTATCCATGTGCCGGTGCTGCGAAACTGGCAGAGGCTTTCATAGAGGCGAATAACCTTCACGCTGTTGAGCTGGCCACAGTCATAAAGGGAATAGGTAGTAAACTGAGATGAAAGGCCAACAAGGAAAGGCATCACCTTATAGTTAAACTCTATCTGCCATGAGCCCCTGCCACGCTTCATGCCCGCCTCTGACAGCCACGGACGCGTGACCTGTTCAAACTCCCCATCCCTCGGATAGAAGGTCACCGTGGATTCACCCAGCGCCTTAACACCAGCTTTGACGTCACGGCTGGCCACAGCGGTAGCAACATTAAAATACTTAACATAGTCCGAAACGCTGACGCTGAAGAGAGGCAACACATCGGATTCGTGATCATCAGAAGCCTCGCTGAAATAAGCCTGCATAAGGCAGAGCCACAGTACACGTTTAGCCTGAAGAGGAAGGTAATAAGCCGCTTCCGTCAGCTCATTGGACTGCTTGATACTTACCTTTTTTTTGAATCTTTTCAGCGAAACAGTGCTCATCAGAAACCTTTATGGGTAAAAAATAATTACCCATAATCGCATCAGGAGATGAAATTGCAACGCTTAATCTCTCACTTATCAACATGTGAATAAGCTGACTTCTAACTTGATGTCTTTCCCACAGCGTGTTGATGCCTTTCCCATCTGAACATGCTAATGATCCCACAAAAACTTGTGCCGGATCCCATGCGAAATTGTGCGGGATCCCACAAATGATCCAGTAAAGCCCTTGCGCAGCAAGGCTTACAAGCGCACTAAAAAGCCTAAAAAACATAAAATGCTGAAAATTTATTAAAATCTGGACCTGTGGACATTGTGTATAACTTCTTTGATATGGAAAACGTGCGTAAGCAGAAGATATAGATACGGATGACGTTTCGCTTCCTCGGTCATTCGCGAGCAGGCTCGGTCATGACCTGCGGCGAGCGTTACAGAATTGAAAGCAGATCAATAATCCGGAGAAAGTATGAGTTCGCCGTTTATACTGATATCAAAGAGTTAATCTGATCTCTACGTGTCGTACACAGGTCCTGTAAGGAGCACATATGAATTACTATCAGATACTGAGGCAGCCCACCGTCAGAGCGGAAATGGTGTATGACTGGCCACTTAACCCTGCCGGGTGTGGATCCTTAGCAGGATCGGCTACTGCAGAGCGCGAGCATCCGCGCCACAAGCCGGCACTGGGTGCGGAAGGTAACTGGAACAACCGGTAAGGCTGACGTGCCGGTTACAACGGAGCAAATGAATGGCCTTCCAGAGCCCGGCCCAGAATTACAGAGAGACGCGCCTGAACCTGGGAGACCTCGTCAGCCTCTCCCCTTATTCCACCTGTCTGATGCGCGGCGACAGCGATTTTCCTGACCACGGCATCGTGAAAGGTTCAGTGCTGGCCATCGACCGGGCGCTGACCGCGACGCATGGCCAGCTCATTGTTGCCAAGGTGGAAGGCGAGCTCACGCTGCGGCGCCTGCTGCTCAAACCCGTTCCCGCCCTGCAGGCGCCGGATGCGGATGAAACCGTCACGCTGATCGACGTGAGCCAGCCGCTGCCGGTCTGGGGCGTTGTGGCCTGTGCCCTCACCGACGTGGCCGGGCCGGGATTCAGCGGACCCGCCGGAGAGTGACCATGTTTGCCCTTGCGGATGCCAACAAGTTTTATGCCTCCTGCGAAACCGTGTTCCGGCCCGACCTGCGCGGCAAACCCATCGTCGTCGTCTCTAACAACGACGGGTGCGTGATTGCGCGCTCGGCAGAGGTGAAGCGCATGGGCATTAAAATGGCCGCCCCGCTGTTTCAGAACGAGCGTTTCTTCCGCGAGAACGGCGTGCACGTGTTCAGCTCCAACTACGAGCTGTACGGTGACATGTCGGCGCGCATGATGGCCATACTGGGAGAGATGGCGGCGGGGCAGGAAGTCTATTCCATCGATGAGAGCTTTCTGGACGTGACCGGGATTGGCAGCCTGATCCCGCTGGAGTCGTTCGGCCAGCAGATGCGTGCGCGCATCCGGCAGGAAACGGGGCTGATGATCGGCGTGGGCTTCGGGCCGACCAAAACGCTGGCGAAGCTCGCCAACCACGCGGCCAAAAAGTGGACGAAGACTCAGGGCGTGGTGGATTTGTCCGACCGGAGCCGGCAGCGGAAGCTGCTGCAGCTGACTGACGTCAGCGATGTCTGGGGCATCGGGCGGCGCATCAGCGTGCGCATGAGCCAGCTGGGCATCAGCACGGCCCTACAGCTGGCCGACAGCAACGTCAGCATGATACGGAAGAACTTTGACGTCATAACCGAGCGCACCGTGCGGGAGCTGAACGGAGAATCCTGCCTGGCGCTTGAGGACGCACCGCCGCCGAAGCAGCAGATAGTGAACTCGCGATCCTTCGGGCAGCGCGTCACGCGTCTGGAGGACATGCAGCAGGCGGTGGTGCTTTACGCCACGCGCGCGGCGGAGAAGCTCAGGGAGCAGGACTCGCGCTGCCGACACATCAGCGTATCGATTGCCACCGGCCGTCACGGGGATGAACCGCAGTACTCGAACACGGCATCGTGCATCTGCGACTATCCGACGAACGATACGCGGGACATCATTGACTCAGCCCTGCGGGGACTGAGCACCATCTGGCGTGACGGATACAGGTACGCGAAGGCTGGCGTCATGCTGGGTGACTTTTATCAGTCAGGCGTGGCGCAGTTCGATATGTTCAGCGAGCAGCTGCCGCGTGCCAACGCTGACGCGCTGATGGCGGCGCTGGACGGCATCAACCGCTCGGGCCGGGGAAAGGTGTGGTTTGCGGGTCAGGGGGCTCAGGACAGCAGCTGGCAGATGAAGCGGGAAATGCTGTCGCCCCGATATACGACCCGATTTAAAGATATACCGGCGCTAAAGTGAATGTGTGACTCAGTATAAAGGGAGCGTCAATAGTGAGAATAACCACGTTATTGATTAAACAGGATAAAAGAAAATATTCTGCGTTCTGATGCTCAGAATATTTAGTGACTGATTACAGCGGCGCGGATAGTTGTCTGGCCTGTATTACAGTTAAAGTAAGCTGGAATTATCCAGGACTCTTCATCCTTAAGGATATGCTACAACTTATACTCCCAGAAGCTAGCAGGCCAGAGAGGGATATCAGGCATCGTATTTCAGTAAATTTTCCCTACTCCTGTTCCATAATGTCATCAACTGATCAGAGTTTTGCTTAACCCACTCCGATATTGTTTTCAGAGACTCAGGAATGAATTTAGAACCCTGACTCCCCATGAGTCTGCCGTCACCAATAGCGAAAACATGCGCACTGTTCCGTTTTCTGAAAACAATAGCCGGTTCAACGTCAGGATCATGGCATATAATAAGAACTTCCCCGCCTGTAAAGTCTTCTTCCTGCAAAATTCCGTTCAGTTCTTTAAACTGCTCGAGAGTAATAGAGTACAGACCTGATTTTTCAAGCTCTGAACGTCCATGCAACTCGAAGTCATAGGGAACGTATACATCAGGTTTTTCCATAAACTCAACGGAAAGAATACGCTCAATGGGTAGCGTTTCTGTATGAATATACCATGTGTCATGCTTCAGTTTAGGGCTCTTTGTCCATCTCTTGAGTTCACTATCAGAAAGATTCTCGGTTTTAACCCAGCCCTGAATGCCAAGTACCGTACCCCATAGTGTCGGTTGCTGATATTCGCGTAAAAGTTTTTTAAAAGGGTAAAACGTATCTTGCTGCTTGAGCCAGGCTGAATCTACTGTCAGTCGGATAAGTCGTTTGTTATGAGTGCCTCTTACCGGGCTGTTAGCATCCTGACCTCCTGCTTTTAATAGAAAATCTTTATCGCTTTTGGTGAGTACTTCTGTGCCATCTACTAAGCCGTGGCCATAGGGCAATGGGTAGGAAGTGTACCAGCTATGGCCATAAAGAATTTTTCCATCACTCAGATGGAAATAACCTTTATTTATTCCTTCCGACGTCAAAATACTGTGCAGCATTGCAACTCCTGTAAAGTGATACAGTTTCATTTTTTATATCCTTATGCAGTTATGGCTGTTACTAAAAATCTTTCTAGGGTCTATGCAGCTATGGAACCAAGCAATCAGCGCTCCTCTATGGTTGTTCACCTTTATTCAATTTTCTTCGCATCTAGGGCTGCTGCAATATGCTCTGCCCGCCCACGACTGACTATCCTGACCATACAACTTGATAGCTGTATATCTGCTAAACGGATTTATCAGTGTTATAAATCGACCAGATTCGTTTTACCTGGCTGATGCTACAGCCAGCCAGTATGGCCGTCCGACCTATTGTCATGCCGGATGAACGAAGCGCAATAATACGTTCGTGCGTTTTGTTGTCTGGCTTTCTCCCTTTGTATTTACCCGAAGCCTTTGCCAACTCAACGCCCTGTCGCTGCCTTTCCCTTCGGGTTTCGTAGTCGTCACGCGCCGTCTGCAAGGCTACCTTAAGCAGCATGTCCTGAACGGACTCGAGTACGATTCTGGACACGCCGTCCTGGCTTGCAGCCAGCTCAGACAGATCCACTATGCCGGGGATGGCCAGCTTTGCCCCTTTGGCCTTTATCGAACCGATAAGCTGCTCAGCCTCGCTCAGAGGAAGACGGCTGATGCGGTCAATTTTCTCGGCAACGATCACCTCGTCGGGTTGAATATCAGCAATCATGCGTTGGAGTTCAGGGCGGTCTAATCTGGCACCAGATGCCTTTTCTTTATAGACACCCGCGATATAGAAGCCCTTGCTACGCGCATCTTCAATGATGCTGTTCTGCCGTGTGAGTTCCTGTTCATTGGTACTAACCCGAAGATAAACCCTGGCAACATTCATCATCTTAAATACCGGGTTTAGTGTGTGTATGAGTATTGGTAGGTTCTTTTCTAGCCTTAAGCTCGGCCTCTGCGACTTCTTTGAACTCTTGACCGCCTAGGGAACTCTCACCCAAAGTCCATAAAAATGTATTTAAATTTTCTAGAATATCTGCATCGATACTTAATAATTTTTCAATAAAATCAGAATCATACATTGATAGTAAGCTTTTGAGAGTTTTGTCTTTTTCCTCTTTGTTTTTTTTCTCCTCCTCCATCTTTTCTAGGTCTTTTACGATCTGAGCTTTGGGTTTAAGGGAAATTATTGGTGGCTTTGGCTCAACGTAAATTCGGCCTTCACGTTCATTCCATCTGATGCAATAAAATAATCCGCAGACCTTTTGTCCGCTCAAAATTCTTTGTGCCTGCTCGTGCGTAATCACGATGTGCTCATTTTTTGCTGAATCTAGAACATCCTGAACAGTGTGTGTCATGAAGTACCCTGTTTAACATTAATGTGATGGCTAAATTAAGTATACCTTAATTGGCCTGTTTGTTTTTACAGGCCAATAATAACAATAATCGGTTTAAATTGGCCATCTAATTTTTGGCTATCTAAAATGTCCTTTTCTCAAAAATACACACACAAAAACAAAGGTTAAATCCATGTTATAGTTGCATACGTTATTGTTATACATGTTATAGTTTTTGTGTGTATTAAAATTAGCTTTATTAAGTTTTCCACCATCTATCATCATTAAGGCGATTAAATAGTGAGCTAATATTTAACGTGCGAAGCTCCTTAAAACTTTTTCACAGCCTCGCCAACTAACATTTGCATCGCATACAATGCGACTGAAGCATGTGTGCATATGCACTTATGGAACGTATGGCTTAAGGATTTTGTATAGCAGTGCCCTGTTAACTGACATTTTGAGCATTTTTTGATTAAAATTAGGTTGACGCATTCGTCAGTAAGAGTAGTATTAGGGTCAATGATGCCTGCAACAACCCCTCGGGGAAGTTAGTGGGCTTTTTTTTTGCCTACTCAGGGATGATGCAGCATGCCAACTACCCTATACAGCAAGCCTTATCGCACTCCGGCAGATCTTATTAATGACCTTAAAAGTAAGAAACTGGAATTTTTAGATGAGGCTGAGGCTGAGAATACCCTTAGTTTGATAAGTTATTATCATTTCAAAATCTACCTTCATCCTTTATTAGATCCAGCTAGTCATGGTGGAAAACACTATAGGAAAGACGAATATTTTGAGTATGGAGTTGAACTGTACCGCTTTGACGAGAAGCTTCGGGTACTGCTATTTGGCATAATTGCGCGCCTTGAGGTCAAACTCAGGAGTAGGCTTGATCACTCGCTTTCTGCTTTTTCCAATAATCCCTTTTGGTATCTTGACGACAGGTTTTTTTTTACAAAGAAAGGTACTGGTTACATAGATAGTACAAGAAAAAAAATTCAAGACGAATTTAGCAAAGAAGATGAACTCTACGCCCGAAACTATCGAAGCAAGTACCACAATAACATCCATCCAAATTTTACAGATCTTCCTCCTTTCTGGATTGCCAGCGAAATTATCACTATTGGCTGTTTGTTCCGAATCTTTGACGCTATAGATCATAGCTATTTTCGCAAACTGCCTGCTCCGGACAATGCTCTGCTTGATAACCTTGCTAAAGAGTTTGGTGCTAATGATTTCAAGATACTCACTAACTGGGTTCGCCGTCTACGTGACGTGCGGAATAGGTGTGCGCATCACAGCCGGTTGTGGAATGCAAAACTTGCGGTACCTAGTCAAATCGGTGCTGAAATCACTATCACTGAAGCGCATCAATACCGACCTTATCTGACCGTCTGTGTTTTGCATAAAATGATTAAAACTTTGGGTATTAGCGATATCAATCTTAGGGCTGAGATCCTAAAACTTTTTTCAGGCAGTCATGCTGCACAACTCTATATGTCCGATACTGGTTTCCCAGTAAATTGGTATGCTGATCCTTTCTGGAACTAGCTGAGAAGTTAGTCGATAAAAGGACTATTAGTCTCCCGCTTAATTGGCATATGGTATTTATACCTTGAAGTTACCATATGCCTGCCCTGCCCTGCCCTGCCCTGCCCTGCCCTGCCCTGCCCTGCCCTGCCCTGCCCTAGTGATAACTGACCATTATTAAAAATACACATCGTGTATACATTGAATCCTCTATGGATGCTCAAAAGACATCTTAAGTGTATCTATAGTGTTGCTGTTGCGTACGCAGAATGTTTGCATGTATTTTTCTGAAATGGTATAAATCACCTCGTTCATAGATATGCATTGCATACTCAATGTGAATCCAAAGTGCGCAGTTTGTGGATTCAATGTGCGTCTTAAAAGCATAAATAAGGTGGCAGGTATGACAGTTATTGTTATGGCACACAATAAGGGCGGGGCAGGTAAAACAACTTCGGCTGTACATGTATCAGGCGAACTGAAACCTATGAAAGCCCTTGACCTAGATACTCATAAGGGGCTTTCAATTATTCACGGCCTGCGTCCAAGCGATAGACAAATTCCAATATTAATTCCTGAGACTCAACAAGAGTTAGTGCATGAAATAAGCATGTTTAAGGATAAAGAAGATATCTTGTTTATTGACTGCGGGGGGTTTGACTCTGATATGACTCGTACGGCGGTTGCTTATGCAGATCTTATTATTGTTCCTGCAAAGGACTCTCTTACTGAGAGGATAGGCTTGATGAGTTTTGATAGGGTGCTGGGTGAAATAAGTGAAATCATAGGCCAGCATGTTGAAGCTCATCTATTCCTGTGCAAAACCAATCCGAATAAAAAACATTATCCAAAACTTGAGGCGCTACTTCCCTCATTTAAACACATTAAATTAATGAAGAGCCGCCTTTCATATCGCACTCAAGATTTTGAAGAAACAATTGAAACCGGTTTTGGCATAACTGAGTCGGTGCATGGGCGCGTCACTGCAGGCGGCAAAGAGGTGATTTCAATGGTGGAAGAAATGCTTGAGATTGTTAAAGGCAGATAAAAACAAAACACACAATAGATACTCGAAATGAGTCTGTTGTATACTCAATGTGCATCTATTGCATATCTATTAAATATCCATTGAGAGTATAGGGTGTATACATGAATAAGAAGCTTGATTTTGCGAATCAACACGAAAAACTCGCTGGGCTAATGAGTTCTGCAAAACTAAAAACTTCAACCGCCCCAGCAGATAAAACCAGCGATGAAACTAAGCCATTCGCCAAAAGCAAAGCCCGTAGCAAAAATCTTAGGGCTGTGCCTGAGACCTACTTTGAAGCCCATGCGCAACTAAAAGCCTCAAATAAGACATCGCTGGATTTTAGTGCATACATTCTGGAGGCTCTACGTGAAAAGCTCGAGAATGACGGGGCGCTTGATAACTGATTCGGTGACTATAGCATCTGTAAAATAAGTATCTATTGTGACTACTTTAGATATCCCATGTATATCTGTTGTGGTTACTTTAGATTTACCTTGTACATTCGTAATTGGGTGTAGTGCACAGATCTGGTAGATGTCAGAGTAATATTGGAGTCTGCTGCCAACTACATGACTCGCGCTACTGGAATGTCACTCCAACGAGTTGTCCATGCTGGACTTAGCATCTCCCGCTTCATCTTCCATTCAGTACTGACGCCCTGACCCGCAAACCACAGGTTACCGAGTCCGGACTGATTTATACCGTCCAGCACCTTCATCAGCTGCGCACTGTTCGGGCGCGGTCCGTCCTCATCAAAAAGGCTCAGCTGGCTGACGCCGTTCGGAGTGAAGTCGTCGAGCATAATGCCTGCTTTCATGTAGCGGCGTCCCTCCAGCCAGATGCGGTCAAGGCTGCGCATGGCCACCTCAATGACGTCACGTGTGTCCTGGGTGGGCACTTTCAGGTTCTCGCCGGCGCTGTTGCCGTAAAACACCTCGCCGGGGGCATGAGGCGAGGTGCGGATAAAAATGCCAACGCGGCGGCAGAACTGCCGCTCTCCGCGCAGCTTTTCGGACGCGCGCGTCGCGTACTGGCAGAGCGCCTGCTGCATGGCCACTTTTGACGTGATGCGCTCGCCAAATGACCGCGAGCAGACGATCTGCTGTTTTGCGGGCGCGAACTCTTCGAGCGGAATGCAGGATTCGCCGTTCAGCTCGCGCACGGTGCGCTCCAGCACCACGCTGAAGTTTTTCCTGATGAGGGCAGGGTGCGCGCGCGACAGCTGCAGGGCGTTTTCAATGCCCATGATGTTCAGCTTCTTCGCGATGCGCCTGCCGACGCCCCAGATTTCTTCCACCGGCTGATTCTGCAGGAGCGTGGCGGTCCGTTTAGGGTTGCCCGTGGTCAGGGCCAGCACGCCTTTAAACTGCTTCCACTCCTTGCTCGCCCATTGCGCGCTTTTGGCCAGCGTTTTGGTCGGACCCATGCCGACGCCCACTGTCAGACCGGTCGTGGCCAGCACGTGCGTGCGCAGACGCCGGCCGAAATGTTCAAAGTCTTCGCAGCCATCGATGCCGGTTATGTCGAGGAACATCTCGTCGATTGAATACTGCTCGACCTTTGGCGTCAGCTCCTCGAGAGCCGTCATGACCCTCTGCGACATAGAATGGTATAAGGCGTAATTTGAGCTAAATACATGTATTTTCTCAGAATAACCTTTCATTTTTTATCTGAAACAATGGCGCGCCCATTTTAATGCCCAGCAGCTTCGCGCCCGCTGAGCGGGCAATCACGCAGCCGTCGTTGTTGCTGAGCACCACCACCGGCTTACCGCGCAGGTCCGGGCGAAACAGCGCCTCGCAGCTGGCGTAAAACGAGTTGACATCGGCGAGTCCGAACATGGGCATGCTTACCTCCGGCGGGCGCGGGTGCTGTTAAAGAACCAGGTCACCACGCCGAGCAGCTGCAGCTCCTCCGGGTAAATAGTTGAGTAAGCCGGATTCATGGGCAGCAGGGCGAGGCGGGGGTGCAGCTGCAGGCGTTTGACCGTGAATTCCCCGTTAACCTCCGCAATGACGACATCGCCGTGCGATGCCTCCTCGGCCCGGTCAACGACCATGACGTCGCCGTCATACAACCCCAGACCTTCCATGCTGCTGCCGCTGGCGCGCACAAAGAAGGTTGAGGCGCGCCGGCGTATGCAGAGTTCGTTCAGGTCAAGTTCAGACTCGACGTAGTCCTGTGCCGGAGAGGGAAAACCGGCGGCGCAGGGATCCGCAAACAGCGGCACGCGCACGCGCGGCGTGAAGATGGGGGGCCAGAGCAGCATCAGGCCGGAGCTGTACACGGCGGGTTTCACGACTGTGACCCTTTACTGATGGCTGCCTGCAGCACTGAATTCAACATGATATGACACATAATTCCTCCTCTTAATAATACTGTTTATATGTACAGTATTAATGAGGTCAGATTCTGTGACAAGTCAGTCTTTGTAATGAACCGGTCCTGTTCCACTCAGGATACTGAGAGATAATGAATTATTTTCGTTATCCTGACAGTGTTAAGCACTGCGCTGAAATATAATTCAGAAGCAACAGGTGTCAGGATGACGCCGCACTGGTATCAGATGGCCCGGATTCATTCCGGGCCTTTCTGTTTCTGCTGCCTGACAGCAGTACTTAACATTCTGTTAACACCCTCATTATCACCTGTGTGAATATTGCAGGGGATCTCTCAAAAAGGATGGTACAGATCTTGTGCAGCTGCCGTTGTCCTCTTATGCTCGGGCTATCACCTTCACGGACCCCGGGGCATTATGGATGGCCGCACCTCGCCCGGCCGGTTTCTGGCCTACCTGCTCGCTGAACATGACCTGACAGTTAAATCATTTTGCCTGAAATCCGGCCTCGCTCAGCGGGATGTCTGGTCGCTGCTCTGCGACCGTAAAATGGTGACGCCGGATATTGCCGTGAAGCTCGGGCGCGTATTTTACTCGCCCGGGTTCTGGAGCATCCGGCAGGCCATGTGGCAGCTCCGGCGGGAAGGCGCGCAGTTACCCGGAGACCCTCAGTCCTGAGCACGCTGAATGTGCTAAATTTCCCTGTGCCGGTACGGATTTCTCACCCGATTTCACCAGGGGGGGTTAATAAACTGTAACCGTACCGGCACCTTCCCCTGTCAAATCAGACGCTTCCTGGCAAAAACTGATGCGTCTCACGCTATCCTTATCCCGTGTGTAACTCCCTGTACCAACCCCAGTCTGTTGTATTGCAATTGCTGATAGGCCAGGAACCTCCGCAGCGCCGGCATCAGACCGGCAATGCTGACTCCTGTTAATCCGGACCTCCGCGTCCGTTTTTTTTTGGCTCCGCGCCGCTGTCATGAATCGTTCATAAAGTAACCAACTGTCTTTCCGGCCATGCTCCCCGTGCCCTGCATCAAACTGTCCACAGGGTTCCCGGACGGCTGTGCACCCATATTGTGGAAAACCCCCGCTTCGCTGAGTGAACGTTAAATCCCGGCGCCTCCGGCGCCGGCTGTCCACGTTGCTCGGGCGGGTTCACGAAATCTCCGGTTCACAATCCCGATCTGAAAAAAGCCCCCCTGACTCCCGAATCGGGCGTCGCCCTGCGGGCCGCGCTGCCATGCTGCGCACCAGGCCAGAAAACTGTCCTGGCCCGGGCCCTGCGGGCCAGCGGGTGGCGGTTGCTGACGCAGACATAAAAAGCCGGGCGCAACCGATCTGACCCGTACTGACCTTGCAGCCGGCTGTGCCGGCGCGTGAACCGCGCCCTGAAAGACGGGCGCTCTGTTGTGCAACGCCGTTTCGCTGCCGCTCAGCCGACGTTGCAGCGTCATCTTGCTGATTTTCCCTCCACCTTCACCGTTTCAGTCCTTTCGCCGGGGCTGAGACAAGCACAGTCGCCGTGGCCGTCCAGGGTGAAGTGCACGCCGTGAACATTTTTTTCTGGCCACTCCGTTAGACCCGAAATAAATGCCCCCGTCGCCCCGGACGTCTGCCGTCACCCGCGCTGGTTTACGCCCTCGCGGCGAAGGATCTCAAACGGGTGAAGTGAATACCGGAGGAAAAAACCAGCCGATTTCCACAAAACGTCAACACCGCGGCTCCCGAAACTCAACGGGTGACGGGGGTAAAAACCACTGCATGAGGAGAATGAACATGGCTTCACGGGGCGTTAACAAAGTGATTCTGGTCGGCAATCTGGGACAGGACCCGGAGGTGCGCTATATGCCGAACGGCGGCGCGGTCGCAAATCTTACGCTGGCCACGTCAGAGAGCTGGCGCGACAAGCAGACCGGCGAAAACAAAGAGGTCACGGAGTGGCACCGCGTGGTGCTGTTCGGAAAGCTCGCTGAGGTGGCGGGGGAGTACTTGCGCAAGGGTTCGCAGGTCTACGTCGAAGGCCAGCTGCGCACCCGCAAATGGCAGGGCACGGACGGTCAGGAAAAGTACACCACCGAGGTGGTGGTGAATACCGGCGGCACTCTGCAGATGCTGGGCGGGCGCGGAGGCAGCGCAGCTCAGGGCGGTCAGCAGTTCAGAGGTCAGCAACCTGCTGCACCGGATCCGTCAGCGAAGGGGGGCAGGGGAGGCAAAGGCGGTCGCGGTGCGGCACAGCCAACGCCCCAGGCGCCGTCAACGGACAACAACCCGCCGATGGATTTTGACGACGATATTCCGTTCTGAATGACGCGGTCCCGGTGATGCGGGGCCGCTGCAGTAAGCAGCAGGGTGGCCGGTAAACGGCCGAAAGGGTGCCCCGGCGGAGGTAGGACTCCGCCAGGGCGCGACACATCAGCTATGAAGGAACCAAATATGTCAGCGATACAGTCTAAAGCAAAAGGCCCGTCAGGCAAGCGCACCGCCTACTATGGCCGCCTCTCCGGCGGAAGCATGAGCTGCCGCAGCAGCGAACTGACCCGTGACGACGTGATCACGCCCGCGCGTCTGCGCGCATTCTCACCGTCGGACTTTGAGGCCTACGGCGCGCGCGGCGAGGAGTTCCGCCGGCGACTCTGTGGCGCCGTGCTGCACGCGCTGAAGCTCAGCTACGCGTGGCGCACCGACTGCGAGAGCCGGGGCGAGTGGGGCGGGGTGTTCCCGGTTCACCTGCGGCTGACGCACCGCACCTGTAAGCACGTGACGCTGGATATCCTGAGTCCCGGCGCGGAGTCACCGTTCTGGCACGGTCTGATATGGATTATGCCGGACCACACGGGCCTTTACGTGCTCAACGCGGAGCGCTTCGACCCGGTGGCCATACGCGCGCTGCTGGCGCGGACGGAGAAGATGATTGCAGCTGGCGTACGCCCGGCAGAGATAGCGGCCCGGCTGGGCCGCAGGGGGATGCACTGATGGCCGGACGGCTTAACAGTCTTGTCTGCCGCAGTGCACGTCCGCTGGGCCCACTGGCCCGTAAGGCTCACCGGCAGGCGCAGGTACAGGAGCGGCTGGTCATTGAGGCCGAAACCGACCTGGCCGCACAGACCGCGATAACGTACCGCCTGTGGTATCGCCGCTGGCGCACGCGGTCTGTGGCCACGGCCGACCTGCTGAACATGACGTGGGCGTGGCGCCGGCGGGCCGCCGATACTGACTTTACGACACGCTGACATTAAGAGGGACGATCATGGCTTATTATCAGTGGGTTGAAAGGGAAATGCGCGGACAGAATGTGGCGCGATCGACAGAAAAGGAAAGCGCATAATGGAGAAAAACAAAGACAGCGCGGTTACCCGCGAGGAGTGCGCGTCGGTAATGGGGGCCTGTTGTCACATTGCGCTCAGCAACGGGGCGGAGGCCTTTTTTATAAACGGCTGGCTTATCAGCGATGAGCGGGACGAAGCCCGTGAAGGCCGGGTGCTGGAACTGGCGCGCCGCGTGGCCGGCGCTTCAGGGCAGGTGCTGAACTGTTATGTGCTGCCCGTACCGCAGGCAGGCACCTGGAACTGGGACGAAGTCACCGGCGATATCGTTCTGCAGGCGCGCCGCTGCGCGGCGACGCAGGTGGATACCCCGGTTCACGTAACGGCCCGTTCAGGATGGATGATGCGAAAGCTGGCTCGTTTGTATAAAACGCTGTCCGGGCGGCGCTGATACAAGCTTCATCAGTAGCTAACCACTATAGAGAGCAATGCTTTCTATAGTGGTTTCGTGACCACCTCCCGGCGGCGTCTAGGCAAAAAGGCCTGCTATCCCACTTTTTCGATCAGTTCAGCCCCCTGATTTTTAGGGCTGCCTACCTTGTCTGTGACCGGATGCCATTTAAAATCGCTTTCCGGCAGCGCAGCCTTCCAGGCAATCTGCTCGGCGCGCTCAGGCGTGGTGTCTTCACTCAGCCACTCTCTGACGGCTGACGCCTCCAGTACCAGCGGTCGGCGATCATGAATATCAACCATGCCTTTATTGCTGGCCGACGTCACAATCACAAAGCCTTCATGACCGTGTATGTCATCGTAAGGGGCTTTACCGATAGCCGCGAAAAACAGCGGATTATGATGTTTCTCATAGATAAAATAAGGCTGCTTTTTATCTCCGCTTCGCGCCCACTCGTACCAGCCGTCGGCAAACACCACGGCGCGGCCGTGTGCCCATAAAGGCTTAAACATTCTGCCCGATGACGCGGTCTCCCCGCGCGCGTTAATAAGCGGCTGTTTATCCCACCACTCCGGTCCGTAACCCCAGTAAACCGGATCGAGCTTCAGTTCTCCGCCCCGTTCACTGAGCAGCAGCACATTGGTTCCTGGCGCGACGTTGTAACGTCCTATAGGTTCCGGGTCGTGTACATAGTCGCTGCCGGCTGCGCCGAGCGCGTCAAAGTACACGTCCCGGCTCTGATACTGCGCAAATCGTCCACACATAATTTTTTCCTCCTCTTCAGAGGATAGCGGTTTATGGATTGCCGGGTTTCCGTTGCTGGCCTGAAAACGTTATTTCTGGCACATGGCCCCCTTCGGCTTCCCGTCAGGCCGGGTCGTCGAGCCCTACTGCGCTAAGCGGCAGGCCGCTAAGCTCCGCCGGATCGCATGAGGACGCGTTCCGGGCCTGACGGCTAGGGTCTGATGGCTGAGGTCAACCCCTGCAGCGGGCGTGCGCCCGCGCGTTCACCGCACCGGCATACTGCTGCCGGTACTCTGTCGTCCGGATGGCCATCGCTACCGCGCCGTCCTTCCGGGGCTGTGACACGTTCACTTTTACCCGGGCTCCTGTGCCCTCGTGAGTTATCCGTACCGTCGCTATGCATGAGACCACAATCGCTCGCTCATGCTGACAAGGCTGTAACAAGCGCCTGCGGCGGCCCTGTCAGCGCTCCCGATGGTGGTCTTTTGCTTTTTGCGACGGCGAATACTCACAAAAGCATCATTTAACCCACAGGAGATAAATAACATGTCACAACTCAACGTCCAGGGCGCGACAACGAAGCCTACAAATGCATCTTTTACGGACACCGACACCCCGAACCAGTCATACCAGGCCACTTATTCCCCGGATGATAACAAGCTGCGCCTTTATGCAACGCTGCGTCTTGATGAGGAAATGTATCAGCGCGTCAGTAAAGCGGGCTTTAAATGGGCATCAAAGCAGGGGCTGTTTGTGGCGCCCATGTGGACGCCGGCCCGTGAGGACCTGCTGATTGAGCTGGCCGGAGCGATCGAGGATGAAGATCAGTCCCTGTTTGACCGCCAGGAAGCGCGTGCCGGACGGTTTGAAGAATACAGCGAGAAGCGTGCGGAAGAGTCCGGGCAGGCGCTGGCCGCCGTTGACAGCCTGACGTCAGCCATACCACTGGGGCAGCCGATTCTGGTCGGTCATCACAGCGAACGCCGCGCCCGTAAGCACGCGCAGAAGATTGAAAACGGCATGCGCCGCGCGGTCAACCTGTTTGAAACCTCAGAATACTGGGAGCGCCGCGCTGAGGCTTCGCTGCGCCACGCGGCGTATAAGGAGCGCCCGGACGTGCGCTGGCGCCGTATCAAAAAGATTGAAGCGGACCTGCGAAAGTCGGAGCGCGAGATTAAGAGCGCGGAGAAATTTATTAAGCTCTGGTCCTCGGAGAACCTCAACGGGGCGATGGCCATGGCGATTGCCAACGTCGATCACCTTTACTGCAGCTTTACGCTGGAGAAGTATCCGCGCCCGCAGGATAAAAGCCAGTACGAGGGCAGCGTCAGCATCTGGTCAGCCCTGCGGGATGAAATCATCACGGCGGAGCAGGCCCGCGATATCTGCATTCCCTGCCATCAGCGCACCGTCGCGCGTCATAACCGCTGGGCCGCCCACTACCGCAACCGCCTGACCTATGAGCGCGCCATGCTTAACGAGCACGGCGGCGTGCTGGCCGGTAACGTGGAGATGGTGCCGGGCGGGCAGGTGAAAAGTCGCGGCGAGTGGCTGACCATCATCCGCGTGAACCGCAGCGGCGGAAAAATCAGCTCGCTGGTGACGAATGAATATTCCTTTATGGGCCGTAAAAATGCGCTGACCACGCTCACCCCTGACCGCATTACCGAATATAAAGCGCCGTCGGCCGAAGAGGCAAAAGCGGCGAAGGCGGCCGCAAAGCGCCCGCCGATCGTCAACTATCCGGGTGAGGGCTTTGTCAGCATGACTAAGGAGGAGTGGAGTAAGAAGCACGCCGACTTTAAGCAGGTCAAAGGCATGGCGGCGGGTGAGGACCACCTCGCCTACCGTTTACGCCGCGTGATGTCGACGGGCTACACCCTGTCGCCGGTTTACATCACCGACATGAAAACGGTCGAAATCCCGCGCTAATCCTGCGCCCCCGGGGAGGCCCGGGGGCCTGTTAAAGAGGCTTATCCATGAAATCAGACCTGAAAGCGCGCATTGCGCAGATGCAGCAGAAGCTCAGCCAGGGGCAAACCGTGCAGGCGGTGCACGCCGATACGCAGCTGTTCGTCACGCCGGACGACGTCTGTCAGAAAATGGTGGCGCTGGCCGGAATACAGGCCGGTGACCGGGTGCTGGAGCCCAGCGCGGGGACGGGCGCCATACTGAGAGCGATAAGGGCCGCCGCGCCTGGCGTCTGCTGCGACGGCGTCGAGCTCAACGGCGCGCTTGCCGCGCAGCTGCAGGCGAATTTTCCCGCCGTGACCGTGACCTGCGGCGACTTTCTGTCTCATGAACCCGGCAGGCTTTATCAGCGGATCATCATGAATCCCCCTTTCCGCCAGGGAACGGACCTGAAGCACATCAGCCGCGCCCTTTCCCTGCTGGCACCCGGCGGGCGCCTGGTGGCGCTCTGTACCGGCGGGCCCCGGCAGCACCGGGCGCTGGTTCCCCGGGCCACGCATTATGAGGAATTACCGCGCGGCACGTTCAGCTATACGGACGTTGCAAGCCTGCTGGTTTGCATCGATGCATAGCTTAACCGGGGCCGGGAGGCCCTGAAAGCTGAAGGGCAGGGGGCAGCTGACTACTGCAGCGGCTTCGCCGCTGCGGTGGCCCGTCTGCCAGTTCAATGCGCTGCGTGTGGTGTGCTGAACACTTTGATAAAGCGGCGGGATATTCCGGAAATCCGCAGGGTTTATGCAAAACATCAGTGTTCAGTGCAGGTTTTGCCTCGTTTTTTTCGGTTTCAGTCGTTTTTATGCAATGGACGGAGACGAACTGATACTGAAGCTGGCCCCCTTCGGCTCCCCGGCAGGCCGGGTCGTCGAGCCCCACTGCGCTAACCGGCAAAGCCGGTAAGCTCCGCCGGAACGCGAAAGGCCGCGCTCCGTGCCTGACGGCTAGGGTCTGATGGCACTGATAATTAATTAAAACGGAAGGTCTTCCTCACGAACTGTGATTTGCTTCGTCTTTCTGTAGGTGAATGCATTGGTGCCTGCAGATGTCATGTAAAAGTAAAATGAGTCATGGAACATTTCGCTGGGATAATCCTCTTCTTTTTTTTGTTTAATCGTTTTGAGAAGTCCAATATGTATTAAATAAGTGATTGCTTTATTAAGTTCTGACAATTTACATTTGAGTTTAATCATCAGTGTCAGTTTTCTTGCAAGAGTAAAATCATTTTTGTTATCTCGTGCATAAAGCAGGTAAAGATATAGTTGTAATGCCAGCAACTCAAAAGGGTAACGATTGTGCATTGAATTAAATGCAGGAATAGTTTTATCCTCGGTTACAACACCTTTAAAAGGTAGTTTTGCCCAACCATCCTTAAGTTCTCCATCGACATCAACAGTATAAGTTTTTTTTCGAGGGCTGGAGGACAAGTCCAGGATAAGCCCCTCATCACGTAAGATCTTCAGGCCCTGATTTACAAGTGATCTGCTCAGAGAAGCTGCTTCACCAATCTGAGAAAATGTAATTTTTATCGTCCTGATACCTTCTGGGTTCTTTTCGCAGAATAAACAAAATGTAAGAAATATTTTGATAGCTGCAATTGCTGGTGCAGTACCGTAGTTGTTCAGAATTGTTAATTTGGTTCCAACCCATAAGGAAGGCATTTTTTTCCAATACAACATTACCTTCTCCTTTATAGACCCACAAAGTGATAGCTTATTACTATAAGCATCACAACTGACAAAATCAGGTGAGCCAGAGGATAAGCCACTTTACTTAAGCGTTCCGCCAGGGATACGAACTGTTCAGCCTTCTTAATCATGATAAACACCTCCAATTTGATCCGGTAACCTGATTATCGCAGTACCAGGCGTCCTTGTATCTATTAGACAAAAAACCTATCTAGAAAGGTAAGCGCTGAGGGAGAGTATAAAAAATACATAAATATCAATGTATAATGTCGATTTAACGGTATAGATAAACACCATGTTATGGTTCACGGTGACTTCTAATTGCTGGCATGTCCGGACTCGGAACTTAATCTGAATAACAAAATGCATTTTAATTGCCCCCTTCGGCTTCCCGGCAAGCCGGGTCGTCGAGCCCTACTGCGCTAACCGGCATAGCCGGTTAGCTCCGCCGGAACGCAAAAGGCCGCGCTCCGTGCCTGACGGCTAGGGTCTGATGGCTGAGTTCAACCCCTGCAGCGGGCGTGCGCCCGCGCGCTCACTGGCCACAAAAAGCCGTGGCCGCTGA